>NZ_VZQP01000037.1:0-83188 GCF_014397655.1 Paraburkholderia sp. UCT31 | reverse complement strand
GCCCCCTCCCGCGCCCCCGCCAATGCAGTTCAGCCCATGCGCACCAGCACCGCCGCCAAATCCGCCATATCGGTTAGGGGTTGCGTTCGTCGAGGTTCCCCCGACGGAGCCGGCGTTAAAGCCCAAGGCGACGGTGAAGTTACTCGAGGGAACCGGAAGTCCGCCATTGGACAAGAAGCCCGCGCCGGGCTCGCCGTAGCCTGTAGTCGCGCCGTTTCCGTTTATCCCGCCCGTACCCGCCTGGGTGTTTTCACTCTTCCCCGGAGGAGATACCCCTCCCGTTGTTGTCGTAACGCCGGCCCCGCCGTTTCCGTAGGCTAGGGACGCGCCGACGTAGTTGGACCCGCCACCGCCTCCCGCGACGACCAGCGGTACGCTGCCGGCTTTCAACACCACGAATGAGCCACCTCCGCCGCCGCCGTCCGTCTGGTACACCCCGTAGAGGGCTTGAGCAGCGATACCGGGCTGCCCGACCACGATTTGCAGGACATCGCCCTGCTGCAGGCCAACTGTGCCGCGCATGATAGCGCCGCCACCGCCGCTGTAGCCGTAGATTGACGCGGACCCACCGCCAGCGCCTGCGGCTGTGATGGTGTAACTTCCTGTCGCTGGTACCGTCCACTCCTGGTAGCCCTGATAGCCACGCATGGCCAGAGACGCCATGATGTTGGGCTGTGAGATGTAGGCGGCCTGACAGGCGGCCAACGTAGGTCCAGTTCTTCCGGTGGTGCCGCAAGTTGTAAAGTTCAGCGTACCGATAGGCGTCACGACCGAGGCTGTCGTAGAAGTGAGTCCGGAGACGGGCACGCGGAAGGTGTACGAAAAAGCCAACAAGGGCAGCCCGAGAAGGGCGACGGCGAGGGCTAATTTTCTGGCCCGGAGCAGGGCAATCGGTTTTTGCATTGAAGAGTCGGCGTATCGTGTTGCCACGTGTAGCGAATAGCGCGACCATCCCGGGAGTTATGGCGGGGAGAGGGCTGACAGTGAAGGCGTCAAGAAACTTCAGGCACGGACTGGCCCACCATCGCCAGTCCGAAGGCCGTGAACCCGTAGATGTTGCGCGTCGTACGGCGAACAAGTCCAAGTTCAGTGAGGCGCCGCATCATCGGTTTCGCGACGTCGTAAGCCTCCCCGTCCTTGGAGGTCTCCCAGAAGCGCTGCAAGGCCGCCATCTCATCGTCCGCGACATGTACGAGTAAGAGCGCCCGTTCCGGCGCTGCCGGAACCGGAGTCGCTTCTGCCTCGGCTAAGGCTGCTTTGGCGATGCGGACCGCGCCCTTGCAACCAGCGGCCAGCAGCTGAGCCGTCGGGATTGCCGGTTCAGCGGCAAACCCTTTTATGTGGTCCTCAATGGCAGCAATTTTTCGCAGAGCGATGACGCTGGACGGGGCGGCCTTGCCACAGGCCGGCGGCGACCCTTCCGTACGCGCGGCGCATACCGGTTCATCGGGGATTCCCAAGTCGCGCGCTAGAGCCTGCGTCGCGAGACCTTCGATAAGCCGAGCGAGCTCGGCACAGTCGCGGCCAGAGAAAAAGGGCTGGCCTTTGTCCAGATACTCGTGCGCGCGCCGCAGTTCGCCTAGCCATTCAGCGACCAGCCCCGGAATGTCGTCGTCCGACCCGACGCTTAATTCGCCGTAGTTCAACGTGCCGGTAGGAACAACGCTAAGCTGGGACAGCACACGAGCTGCGGCACTGAACCCTTCGTAGCCGTAAGCCTTGCGTATCTGCAGGAGGTCGTAGACCGATATTGCAGTCGAGCCTTCCACTTCGGCAACGGTAGCACCGCGTCGAATGAGAAGTTCTTCGGCCTGAGCGTCAATGATGTCGCACATTTCGCCCAACGTCCGGACGTTGAAAGTAGCGCGAAAGTCGCTGTCGGCGGAAGACGATTCGGGATGGCTGGACCGAAATTCCTGAAGGGCGGCGCGCAGTTTGGTCGTGTTAATCATTTACGCCCGCCTGTGGCGTCGGTTTGCATGACTGTCTCAACGCGCGGCCTGGTCTCCTGCCCGTGTTTGGCTCCTTCACGTCCGTGCGATGCGGACAAATGTCGCAGTAGCCGCCGGCACCGCATTTGCCCCCGTCGTCCGCGCACACGCTGCTCGTCAGTGCGAGTTCATTCGAGTCCGGGGACGAGGCGGCGGGCGCTGCTGACCGTAGCGCGGCGTTCCCCGCATTGGCGGACGGGTCTGATAGGCCAGTGGAACCGGTCGCACTGCCAGCCTCAGCCATGCGGGTGTAGATGGCACCCAACGCTGCGACGTACGGCTCGCCCCGGCCAAAGAGCAGGCTCTGAAGGGCCGCGAAGAACCCGAGAATCTCGTGGTGCGTGGTGAATACCTTCGTCGGCAGATGATAGGTGTACTTCTGCGTGTAATCGAAGGAGACTTCTGCACCAGTGTTAAAGAACCTCAGCAGCTTGGCGAGAATGGTCCGCGACTTGTCCGCGCAGCAGGCGGACCCTTCGAACTTCTCGATGAGCCGTCTGAAATGGCTCTCGACGAAAGTAGAGTGCTTGAACAGGAACTGCGCTTCACGGGACAGAGGCAGTTCCCGCTCGAGCAGACCGTCAACCATGTTGGACAACGGATAAAGGAGCGCGAAGTAGAATCCGTCGAGGTCACCTTCTGACACCTTGCCGACGGCGTCCTTAACGACGGGCGTCGCCGCCACAGTATCGAACAGCTGCTCGTTGTCTGCGTGAATCCCGGCCAGCAGGCCTTCCAGCACGTTCTTGATGCCATCTTGCGAGGCCATATCAAATCCCATTACTAAATCGTTGTGTGGTCACTGGGCACAACCAGTACGCAGTGCGGGCCCCCGCCGACGAGCTGGACCGGCTGAGCTTCGTAGCCGAGTATTGCAGCGAGCGCCCGACAAGGGAGTTTCGGTTCGTAGGCCGGCTCGGCTTCGGAGGAAAGTTTCGGTTCCCGGCATTCCGCGTCGACTACTACCCGGAAGACAAGACCCCGGAGCGGGACGCGGCAACCTTGCTCGCCAATACCGCGTTGGAGCCTCTTCGTCGCGAGTACGAGGCACCTACAGCGTAGACCGAGCGAGAGCGAGGGAGAGCACACGGCTGAAAATTCCTTTCTGTCCCGGCGCTTCAAAGGAGGAAGGTTCCTCGCTGCGCGGCGGAATCAAGCTTTGCGGCGTCGAAACGAATACCGGGATAGCCTGGCGGGGATTCGGCTTGCCGGCGAGCGACACTTCCGCGCTCGCGAAGTTATCCTGCAGCCCCTTGAGTGCGTCTGGGTCAATCCATCCCAGCGGCCGGCCCCGGTTCGACTGCCCCTCCAGGTAGGCCGCTGCCCACGTGCGCTGTGCGGTGCGCCTGTCCGACTCGAGGAGGGTGCTCATCCGCACCTGGCGTTCGAACCACACTTCGAAGAGGTGCACGGAGAGCGAGTTATCAGGGCCGTTGTTCATCGAGCCCTTCCTTGGTTGTCGTGGAGGCCGCCGACGGGCGGTCGGCGAGCAGCACCCCGTAGTAGAGCAGCGCGTGGATTTGCTCAATCGGCACGCAGGTCTGCGCGCCTTCTTCCTCGATAAAATCGATTGACCGCGAGTGGCGCTGTGCCACCCGCGCCGCTTCGACCACCTTGGGCCAACTGGCACCGCGAACGAAATCGAGGGCATCTTCCAGGCTCAGAATGTACCGTGACGCCTGGGCCATCTCGTCGTAAGGCGTGCCCTCGCAGTACTCTTGAGCGACCAGGTCGTTCAGTACCACGGCTATCGGCAGTCTGACGCCCGGATGAAGCGGGCTGTTGATGTACTCGAGGGTCTGCGGCCCGGACGGCGTGCGCCGTTGCAGCTGCTCGGAGTAGAGCGCACGCCACCGGTGTGGAGCGTTCTCGGGGTGGGCCTTGTCTGCAACGCGCAGGTCATTGGCCAAACCGCCGTAATCGGGCGGAGCGAGGCGCGAAACGTTCAGCCACGTGACGGGCTCCCCTGTGCGCGACACGACCTCCCACGCGCACGCGCGCGACCCATATCCGGGCAGGGGCATGGCTTGCGCCAGCAGCAAATAGACACGCTCTACCGGCTCCAGTACCTCGAGCTTTCTCAAGCTAATCAGTGCGATATCGCGCGAGTGTGCTTTCGCGATACGCGTGGCTTCGGCAATCGCGTGCCAATCAGCGCCGACCGGGGGCGGAACCGCGTCGGCCGGGCGCTGGACGCAAATACATGCCTTAGCGGCACTGAGGACAAAATTGAGTTCTCCGGGCGGTATGTCGTCCTGCGAGGCCTTTGCCGGGAGGGCACCGACCGCCGCCATTGCCGCATCGATTGCCTCGCGGAACGTCGAACCCGAGTAACCATCACCGTAACGGTCGGTCGACAGCCATACCGTGTACTCGCCGCCAGTCGCGCGGTCAGAGTCGCATTGATGTTCCTCGTAGAAGGACATGCGCAAGGCGTCCTGGCACTTCTCAGAAGCCACGCTGCTGTCACACGGCGCCTCGCTTCGTGTGCCTTTACAAACGTCAATTTCGCTATTCATTTTTGGTTCGCCTTTTCGCATTTCTTGCACGTGACTTTGCTCTGCGGCGTCGCCGCAAGGCGTTCCCAGCCCGCGCGACCCATCTCCGTTCTCGCCTTGGGTTCGTGTCCGCATAGGGAACGACCGTTTTTGACGAGGTGAATCAGGAAGCCTCCGCGCGCACGCGCCAGATACGGCTCAGCCGACGCGCCACTCTGGCTGCGTCGGACGGCCGCGTCGAACAGCCGGGAATCGCCCGCGTAACAGGCGGCGTGCCAAAACTCTCCGCGACCTTCGGCGCCGGTATAGCGCAAGTCGCCCGGAAAGATTGTGTTCTTACACTCGGTACAGGTGAGCATCGCGAAGAACCAAAGAAGTTGTCCGGCAGCCACCAAGGGCCGGTCCGAAATATTATACGGCAATCGTTTACAAAAAGAACGCTCGCTATGCCCGTAAAGTTGTAAAGCCTGACAACATCGTCTTTCCGCTTTGTTCGCATCGACCGTGGTCGTGCATCGCATGCGATGCATCGGGCGTGGGAATGTCGACCGGGCCCGGCGCCGTCAAAACGGGGGCGCGTCTAATTGTTGCGTTATTGTGCCAGGTGTGTTGCGCATGGCATTTGGGCATTGACAGGGGAATTGAGATAAGATGGCCTATCGCTGCAGCCTCACGAAATCTGGCGCGGACGGTTGCAAATCGTTACTGTGTCGTCATGTTCGCCCTGATACCTTTACAAACCGGCTACGCTGCCGCTACTGGAGAGTTGTTTGAAAATCGAACAAATCCGCAAAGATGCCTTTGCGATGCCTGTCCACAATCCTTCCTATCCCCGCCCGCCGTTCCGCTTCCTCAACCGCGAATACCTCATCATCTCCTACGAGACGGAAATCGACGCGCTTCGCGCTGTCGTCCCGGAGCCGCTGACGGTTGCAAGCCCGCTGGTCCATTACGAATTCATCCGCATGCCGGACAGCTCTGGCTTCGGCGATTACACCGAAAGCGGCCAGGTTATTTCGGTGAAGGACGCCGAAGGCAAGGCGGGCAGCTATACGCACGCAATGTACCTCGACGACGAGGGTCCCATTGCTGGCGGCCGCGAGATTTGGGGCTTCCCAAAGAAGCGCGCGAGTCCGAAGCTGCGCATCGACGGCAACGACACGCTGCTCGGAACGCTCGACTACGGCACGCAGCGAATTGCCACCGGCACGATGGGCTATAAGTATCAGCCGCTTGACCTCGAGGTCGAGCGCAAGAAGCTGACGGATACGCCGAACTACCTGTTGAAGGTCATTCCGCACGTCGACGGCTCGGCTCGTGTCTGTGAGCTGGTGCGCTTCTTCCTCCGTGACGTCACCGTGCTCGGCGCATGGGGCGGCCCGGCGGCACTCGAACTGCATCCCCACGCGCTGGCTCCCGTCGCTGACTTGCCTATCCGGAAAATCGTCGGCGCGCGACACGTCATTGCGAACCTGACGCTGGATATCGGCGAGGTTGCATTCGACTATCTGGCGCCGGCGCAGAGTTTGAAGCTCGCTTCGAATCAGTAACATCCTCTAACAGAACAAGGAGAACGCATGTCAGTAAAAGGTAAAGTCGCACTCATCACGGGCGCAGCAAGCGGTATCGGCGAACAGTGCGCGCGCAAGCTCGCGGCGTTGGGCGCGGCGGTGGTCATCGCCGACCTGAACCCCAAGGCCGCTGAGGCCGTGGCCGAAAGCATTCGCAAGGACGGCGGCAAGGCGCTGGCGGTGTCGATGGACGTGACGAGCGAGGACGCGGTCAACGCCGGTATCCAACAGGCCGTCGACCAGCTCGGCAGCATCGACGTGCTGGTGTCGAACGCGGGCATCCAGATTGTCAGCCCGATTGAAGACTATGCGTTCTCGGACTGGAAGAAGATGCTGGCCATCCACCTGGACGGCGCTTTCCTGACGACGAAGGCGGCGGTCAAGCACATGTACGCGGCAGGCAAGGGCGGCTCCATCATCTACATGGGTTCGGTCCACTCGCACGAAGCGTCGAAGCTGAAGTCCGCCTACGTGACGGCCAAGCACGGCCTGTTGGGCCTCGCGCGCGTAGTCGCCAAGGAAGGCGGCCCGCGCGGTGTTCGCGCTAACGTCGTGTGCCCGGGCTTCGTGCGCACGCCGCTCGTCGACAAGCAGATTCCGGAACAGGCGAAAGCGCTTGGCATCTCGGAAGCGGACGTCATCAAGAACGTGATGCTGAAGGAAACGGTCGACGGCGAATTTACGACGGTTGAAGACGTCGCGAACACAGTCGCTTTCCTCGCCGGCTTCGAATCGTCCGCCCTGACGGGTCAGTCCATCATCGTCAGCCACGGCTGGTCGATGCAATAAGGAGCGACCCAGTGCGTCAACATCAAGAAAAACCGAGCACCGAACGCAAGCCTTTCAAGCTTCCCGCCTACGACGAAGTGGCTCTTGTGCTGCAGGGTGGCGGCGCGCTGGGTTCCTATCAGGCTGGCGTCTACGAAGGTCTCGAGGAAGCAGGCATCCATCCGAACTGGATTTCCGGCATTTCCATCGGCGCCCTCAACACGGCCATCATTGCGGGCAACCCGCCCGAGAAGCGCGCCGAGGCCTTGCGCGGTTTCTGGAAGACTATCTGCCAGCCTGCCGACATGCTCGGGTCTCTCGGGGCATGGGCACCTCTAGCGATGGGGCTTACCGACCTGTCGCGGAAATGGTCGAGTCTCTGGGCCGCTGGCCGCGCGCTGACCGAGGGTCAGCAAGGCTTTTTCACGCCGCGCTTCCCGGTGCCGGTTCCCGGCATGGGCAAGCGGTTGCCGCAGGAGGTGAGCTTTTACGACACCCGCGCTCTTCGCGCAACGCTCCTGCAGTTTGCGGATTTCGACCGCATCAACGACGGAGACATCCGGGTCTCGGTTGGCGCAGTCAACGTGCGCACCGGCAACCTCGTGTACTTCGATAACACGAAGATGCGTCTCGAGCCGGAGCACTTCATGGCCTCGGGCGCGCTGCCCCCGGGCTTCCCTGCTGTCGAGATTGACGGCGAATTCTACTGGGACGGCGGGCTGGTCTCGAACACGCCGCTGACGGAAGTTGTCAGTGACCCACAGCACAAAGACACGCTGGTGTTCCAGGTGGACCTATGGAGTTCGAGCGGCGTGTTGCCTGGCGACCTGCTTGACGTTTCTGAGCGGGCAAAAGACATCCAGTACTCGAGCCGCACACGCGCCATCACTGCGATGCTTGGCTCGAACCAGCGTCACGCGCAGCTCATCAAGGAGCTACTGAAGCATCTGCCGGAGGGGTTGCACAATCCCCTTATCCAGGAGGCTCGGGAAGTGGCGGATGGCAGTGCGGTCAATGTCGTGCACCTCATTTACAAAAACAAGGCGTACGAGGGGCATTACAAGGACTACGAGTTCAGCATCGACACGATGGAAGAACACTGGCAGACCGGACTCGACGACATCCGCGCCTCGTTCGGGCACCCGGACTGGTTCGAAATTCCGAGTCACGAGTCGGGCTTTGTAACGCACGACGTACACCGCGCGGGCGACGGGGCCGAGAAGACCCGGCTCACGCCGGCGCTCAAGCCTTTGCATCACCCCCGCAAGCGGACCAAAGTGGCGACAAAGCCAGCACATCTCCCGGCGGTAGCTTCGCAAGACGCGCCGCCTAAGGGGACCGTGCAGGAGACAAAGCGGGAAACGACGGCCAGCTAGCCGTCACGAAACCGGCTAGGGCTACAAAGCATAAAACCTCGTTTGGTCAGGAGACCAAACGAGGTTTTTGTTAAATCAGATTGCTGTGTCCCCCGGGTGTGATGCTCACGTCGGCAGGAATGCTTCACCGCTTGCGGCTAGCTGCAGGCCTCTTTTGAGATTTTCGCACAAACCTTCGAAGCCGTAAGCGACGTGGGTGGCCTTCCTGTGGTGGTACGGGTTGACCTCACCGAAGGTCTTGCCATCGAGCTTTGCCTCCGACTCATAATGCATGTGCCACGGCATCACGTGGACGTCAGGCTGCACGGAGCCGCCATCGAGTTCGACGGTAATTTGCAATCCTCGAGCCGCTGCAACCCTCAGGTGGATTGCTCTTGGACCGGGGTAGTCGCCGCCTTCCTCACGGGTGAAAGTCGCGCCGCACTCTACGATGAGTTGCTCGAGACGTTTCGCCATTTGCTTTCGGTCGGCAGCCGACCGCTCAGACAGTTCCTTTTTGCTCACTTGTGTTTCGCTCCACGTTGGGTTCTGGACAATAAATTTTGCCTACCCGACATATAGCGAAAGCAGGACAGCAGGACAGCAGGACAGCAGGGAAGCGAGGGGCGACTAGAATTCGTCTCGCGGGAACGGTGCGCCGCCTTGGTGGGTCTCGAACCAGGCAAAGGCGTCTTCAGCGCTCAAAAACGTGACCATTTCGCGGACTGCCTTAAGCGTGCGGACCTGTTCTTTGATGTCATCAGGGAGCGTCCCGTACGCATTGAGGACAGCTTTTCCCGCATAGACGTGCTCGTAGGGCTCGCCTTCACGGAACAACGTAACCTTGAAGAATCCTCGCGGAACCGGCTCGTTAATTAGGCTGTCGTCTGCGACCAGCACCTCGACCGAGGTGTCCGGGTCGGAGGCGACGACCCATAAAGTTGAACCGTCGACAAGGTCCGTTCCGATGAGCTCCGCCGCCCGTGCGTAGCCGTCCTGCACGCTGGACACGGTCTTCTTCAGCGGGTCAATCAGAAACGAGACGTCCATGTCACCTCCATTTGCCGGGCGAGTGAGGATGCGAGATGGCCGCCGGGACTTGTGTTTACGCTAGCACATCCTCGGATGCCGCATCTGCCGCCACCGGCGCCGGCCGGCCAGCTCGCTGCAAAAGCAGACGCGCCGCGCGCCGCCAGTACGTGGGGTCTCCGATTATCTCGGCGATAGGCCGGCCATGCGCTTCGACCCGCCGAAAAATCTCGTCAATCTGGGAGTTGGTCAGCGTCCCCCACAGATTCCCATCGGCAGCCAGCCTGTCGGCGACCTCGCGTATGCCCGCGAGACATTTGTGGACCGCGCCATAGGCCGTGAGTCCAGAATATCCGCTGGCGCCGTTACCGTAACCGCGCCCGCCACCGCCAGCACCGCCAGCACCGCCAGCACCGCCAGCGTTACCAATTCCGCCTGAGGCACCCCTTCCGCCGGCGGCACCCCCGCTACCATTGCCGCCATGGCCGCCAGCGCCGCCAGCGCCGCCAGCGATACTCCTGACGCCACCGCCTCCTTGATTGAAACCCGGGCCGGCCGCTCCTCCGCCATCGCACAACTCATCGCGAACGACAGCCCGGCATGCCTCTTCGCATAGCGCTAACAGGGCTTCGGGTTGATACCGTATGGAAGGAGCTGAAAACAACGGCACTCCCAGGCATCTCTGTTCCAGGGTCGCGTCCGCTGCCTCGATGAAGTCGATGTCCTCGTCGTGTTCGTCGGGGTAGCCGGGCAACTGCGTCACGTATGGCGTGACGACAACGAAGTAGTCCGGTGCGGCCGGCGCGCCAACACTTTCCCGCGCCGCCGCCCACACGCGGCGGTATTCCGCGAGGGTCAGAGGGTCCGAGATGCCTTCGCGGTGTGCCCACGCGTCGAAATCGGCGATGACGGTGTTTTGCGCGCTCATACGCGTTTTCCTTTGTTCAGAGACATACGCCGCTCAGGGGCGGGGGTGCCAGACCGGTCGAGGGGCGGACGAACACCGAGCAGACGACGAAAGTCAGCGGCCAGGGTTTGAAGTGTCGTGAGCGTGGCAATCGCGGTGCCGTGGGCCAGCGCACGTTCGCAACGTTGGCGCATCTGCTCCGCCTCGTTACGCCACTCAGCATTGGAACGAATCCCCATCGACCCGGCCAATTGCCGTCCCCGCGCCAAAGCCTGCCCGGCAGTTGAGGGCGCTTCGCTGTCGTCGGCATCGTCACCGCCGGCGGCATGGCGTTCGGCAGCGGGATGCTGCGCGACTTCAGGCTGGGCGGCGCGAAATGAATCGGACGCTGCCAGCGCCCGCGTCAGCTTCTGCCGGGCGCTCGATGGAAAAGGTGTTTCGTCGAGCTGTGTCGATAGCAGGTCTTGCAGCACTGTCCGGAGAAAATCCGCCTCAGCTTGAGGTGAGCACCCCGGAATCTTGGGGATTGTCTGCGCAGCTGCGACAGCGCTTTGGAACTCGCGGCGAAACGCCTCTGTGCCTTCTTCGGTTGCGGGCGCGACTTTCGGGATGAAATAGGGCGTAGGGCGCTTCACTTGGCGGCCTTGGCGGTTGTTTCACTCTTCCGAGCCGCCGTATCCAGCGCGGCAGTAATCGCTTCAGCAATGACCGCACGCAATACCACTTCCTGGTTCATGCGCAGGCCTTGGCTTGCAGCATAGCGTGAAGCAGCCGGATAGCCGATGCTATCGATTTCCGTCGCGCTTAACGTCGGAGAGGCGCTGACCGATGCCGTATCGGCGCGCTCAACGGCGGTAAGGGCAGTAAGGGCGTCGTCTAGCGCTCGTGCTGCCTGCCCGGCGACTGTCGAATCTTCGGCGCCGGCGGAAGACGCGTTGCAGAGGGCGTGCGCGGCTTCAACGACGCGAAGCAACGCGGGCAGAGCGTTGACTGCCGCAATGGCCAACCAGCTGTCGCGCTTGTAGCTGAAACTTGCCCACGTTTTCTCCGGGGCGAGCGGCGGCTCAAATGGCGCGGACTCGCTGGCCGTCGTAATCTGGCCCATCGCGGTGAGCGCTCTGGCCCACTCACCGGGCTTGTGTTCAGCATCTTCAATGGCACGTCGGAGATTTTCGAGCATGAAAAAATGGTCTCTAGAGAAAGGTTGAATCTGACGGTCGTTATCTCGCTAGTCCAGGTTGCCGTCGTCAAATGTTTCGCGCTCGAGCTTCTCCAGCGCGGCATCCATGTCCGCGCCAGTCGGGGTGAATCGCTCGAGCACTTGCCGCTCGACCACTCGATACTCGACGGTTCCGTGGTTTACGAATGACGGGTCGAACGGGTGGCCGAGGCCGAGCTGGGCTGCGAGAAAGCCGTATCCGCCAGATAGCTGCTCGTCCGCCGCCTTCACGCGAGCGTAAAACGCCACCAGGAAGTCACAGTGTTTCTGAGCTTCGTGCGCGTCGCCATATGCGGCGACCTCCCAGCGCTCGGTGCACGCGCGGTTGTCGAACGAGCTTTCAGACGAGCCTTCGACGACAAAGACCGTCGTGCTTTCGGGTCGGCGCTCGTTCCAGGCTTCGATGGCACCGTCGGCCCAATCCTTCACATCTCGGTAGCCCGTCCGCACCTCGGGACCTCGACCGCAACAGACGAGAGCGCCCCATTTGTGCCCATCCACCAACTGGAAGGACTCTCGCTTTGTGACGTCCGGCACAACGTGGCACCACGGGCATTTCCGCGCAGCGACCTTCGGAGCGAGTGGGGTGACAGGATTCTCAGCCATTTGCGGACGGCTCCTCGACACAGCGAACCACGTTCTTGCCGTTCTCCGGTTGGTCCCGCGCCACGCGCGCCGCGCGCACAAGCCCTTTGCCAATTTCACGCCCGAGCTCGTTGAGTCCGGCGAAGAGTGCCGCTCCGATTACCACAGCAGACCAAAATCCCATCTCGATACCCTGTATAAAACGCAACTAACCGTCGGCCCGCCCAGCGTCCACGTTCGGACGCCGGTGCCCGATTTACGCCAAACTCAAGTACGGCAGGACCTGCCCTAGGGCCGGATACTGATGAAGATGAAGCTCCGACAGGTCGCCACCGTGAGCCTCGTGCAGGTCCCGAAAATCCGCGTCAACGGCAAACGTGTCACGCAGCCGCCGCGCGAACCAACCGTGCCGGCGGTCGTCTACTGGGAAAGGATTCTCGTGCTGCCCGCTCGCGAATGCGTAAGAGACCCGCTTTTCCACATCCGCTTTTGCGGCACGATAGCGATGAGTCGAGGGAGACATAAAAGATTGTTCCTTTATCGGCGAGCGGCACTGCCTGATACAGCTGCTTCACCGACCGATTTGTAAATTTAAAGACTGTCAGTTCGCCGGCGGTATGCGCTTGGTAATCGTTTGCACGCAATTTTCATATGCCTCATACGCCGCATCGCTCAGCCCGCCGATTCCCGCGATAACTGGTTTCGGCCCTGATGGAGTATCGATAATACCCATGCCGCATACCGCCATGGCGCGGCGCTCGGGCGAATCGAGCGTCGCGTGCGACTGAACGTTGATGGTGCACGCAGCCGTGAGTAATGCGAGAAGGGTGACGAACAGGTAGCGCAGGGGAGTACCTCAACAATAGGGTTTCGCTGATAGCGGACACTTGTTTATTTGGCCGGCCCCCGCGTTTTTCCGAGGAGCAGCGGGGTTCAGGTGGCCGCTGTTGCGACCTCTCGCTGTCGTTGAATCTCGCGCTCCAATCGGGCTACCTTGCGTTTGTAGCCCTTTTGCATCTGCGCGCACTGCATCTCGAGGCCTCTGATTCGCTCCCGCTGCAACTCGATGACCGCATCAGCATTGCCGAGCGCGGAGGAATGGACCGAATGCAGGCCCGTTTTCACGGAGAAGAACGTGTTGCGAAGGCACGTCTGCTCGGCCGAGGCCGTCTGGCTCCGGTGCATCCAGTCCCACAACTCTTCCTTTGACATCTTCTCGACGCCCGAAGGCATCGGCGCCAGCACGCGCTTTTCCTCGCTCACGACGGCACCTTTTCGGCGGGGTGAGCGGGCAACAGGTGTTCCCTGATTACGCGCGCGGCCCAGCGGGCACCTTGTTCCCATGCCTCGCCCACGGGAGCGCCCGGTTGGGGCCGCGTGCTGCAGAAGCTGATGCGCGACTCAATGAAGTCGGAGGCGAGCACCGTAATCATGCGTTGGACGACCGGCGGCACTCCCGGTTCGCCGTCGACGTTCTCAGTCCCGTCGTCCACCTCCTCGCAAACCTGGTCGAGCATCCGGAGCGCATCGAGCAGTTCGTCGCGGGAAGCGGTAATGCCTGGATTGCCGCCAGCGGCCTCCCACGCGTGTTGGACCGCGACCACCTCCGGCTTTGCGTCGACATAGGCATAGACGCCGGCGTCCCGCAGCGCCTGGATTTCCTGAATCGCGGCACCGATTGCTTCGAGCGCAGGACCCGGTCGCTCGCGGTGAAAAGCAAAGTACAGCTTGTCGAGCACGACAGCTGCGGGGTCGGCGGCGCGCTCGGCGTCCGCCGGCTCGATGATATGGTCAACTCCGAGCACTTCTGTGCTTGGCGCCTGCTCGACGAAAGCCGTATCTAACAGGTGCATAGCTACTTCCGGTATCCGCGTACCGGCGTGCATGCGCTGGGCTGCCTCGTGAAGGTTTTCGTCGGCCATGAATTTAATTTGAAAAGTAGGGTGGAGCGAAAAGGTCGATTCGCGATTTTACATGCGCAGCCACGCCTTTACAATAAAGAAAAAGCAGGTAGTCGCCGTCCGCCCGGTCGTTTACAATTGAAACCGACTGAGACGCCGCCTGGCGTCACTGTTGGACCCCCGGCCATAACTCAATCTTCTTAAGGTGCCTCGCATGCCAAAAAACCAATCTGTCGGCATCCCGCTTACCCCGCGCCAGCTGAACATGGTGGACGAGTTGCTGACGGCCGGGCTTACGAGCATGGCTGCAAATCTGCGCGGCGCGACGGACGAGCGAGAAATCGCTTTTTACGAGAAGCAGTCGGCGGCCTATACGGAATTCCGTGAAATGCTCCGTAGCGTGGCAGAGAAGGGGAGTGCTGGGCCAGCTCAAAAAGTCCGGGTTTCGGTCGAGCAGTACCTTACCGTCAGCGCGGCAGTGGGAGCGCGCAACCGGGCCCAGGTGCTTGCAATTCACGAACTGCCTACGGGCATGGAGCGCGCCCGACGTCTCGTTGCCTTCGACGAATGGGCGCAGCTAGCGGAGGCCGTTGCCAGAGTCGACCCGCGCAGACTGGATACCTCCCAGGACGCTGCACCGGAGGACGAAGAAGAGGACGAGGACGCGGACGAGGACCAGCAAGGGTGAGGTCGACCGGTTGCACGTCGCCCGCGAGTGGCCTCCCGGGTCTCTCGCCGCGAAGGTCGCTCAGGGGCGCGGGTTACCGGCGCGCGAGGTGACCTCAGTCAGGCGCTCAAAGGCCGGAAGGCCGTTGTTAGTCCTTCGAAGCGGGGAGGAAGCCTGGACTCCGACAGAATTGTTTTTGGCCGGAGCTTTCCCGCGTGACAGTTATCGAAAAAAACACTTTAGAGGGATATGCATGTCTGAAATCAAACCGTCGCTCGCCGCTACCGCAGAGCTGTCAGACGAGCAGGTGGGTCTGGTCAGCAGTATGTTTGGGCCACAGCAGTTCGTCGACTACGACAAGTTCGCGCAGTTGTGCTTCGCCGACCGGTTGCCGAGGATTAAGGCTGAGCTGCTCGAGTGCAATGAGACGCTCGCCGAAGAAATCGACGCGTTGCAGACACAAGACGACGTGCGGGCATTCGCCAATCGGAAAGACGTGGAACTGACTCAGAATGCGGTAACCGCTGCGGTTCAGGGCGGCCGGCCATATCGAATCGACCGCGTGCAGGCGTTGTCGGGGAGCCTGACGCTGAACTGGTCAGCCATTGGTCATGGTTTTGGCCAGCTCGTATTCTATGTGGGCGAGGACGGAAAACTGCATGCCGATTCAGAGTGCATGGGCCGGCATTACTTGCGGTCTGTTCTGTTGCGCATGGCGGATGAGCTGGTTATCGACTAAGTTGTGGCGCCTCCGGGTGCGACTGAGCGCACGCTTTGCGGCTGCACCCAGAGGAATTCCCACCCGGTCGGCCTCAAGCGGGTATTGCGGCCTATTAGCTGTTCTCGCGCCGTGACCTGCGGGCGAAGACAATCCTCCGGCAACGGTCGCGCGGAGGATTGAAAAATCATCGGTAGGGTACTCGATGCTGCGTGACCTGCGCTACGACGCCCAACTTCTTTTCTGCCCATTCCCGTTTATCGCGTTGAGGAATCTGCAGCCGGACCGAAGCACCGGTTGCTAATACGAACTCACGCAACGTCTCGAGCGCCCCTGTGAAGATAAGCAGGCCAAGTCCGTTCAACGCCCCGTGAATCCCTACGCGGGTGTTGGCATTCGCGGTCTCCGCCAGTTTCGCCAGGAAGAGTGCAAAGGCAAACACCTTCTGTTCGCTGGAACTCGCCGCATAGAGAGGAACACCCCGCCGGTCATAGATTCGTCCGATATTGATGCCATCAGCGTCCCAGAAGATACGGTGCTCAGGACCCAGCACGCGAAGCACAATCGAATCGACGCGTCTACGCAGCGCCGCGCACGACGTGCTTGTGAGCAAAGCCGCGTCAGGCTCCGCCTCTGAGCTGCGTAACGTTAACAGGTCGGTCACCGGCGGCGCGTCTTCGGCGAGGTCCACCAGTTCTGCCACTGTATCGAAGGTCGGCCGGCCCAACTCGGCTTGCTCCTCGGCACAAATCGGGAACGGATTTGCAAGCATGCCCAATGCCTGGTCGAGCGTAAGCACCATCTTGCGCGCACAACGCTCATCCTGCTCCACGAAGCTCCTGCGCCCGATTTCGAGTTCGTGCTTCAGATACGATTCGGACCCAATCACAAAGAGGGAGAGTTCTTTGCGTGGTTGCTGGCCCTCATGCTCCGAAAAGAGCTCGTACTCGTACTCGCGGAATTCCCTCTTGAAGTCTCGTTTTGTCGAACGCAATCTTTCCAGCTCGTATTCATCCAGTCCGTCTTCGTTTTTCGGGTGCTGTTCCAACGAGAACAGGAAGGTAGCCGACGCGAAGTACGCGAAGCCATAAGACTTATCGCCAACCGACAGCTCGAGACGCAGGCAATCCTTGACTCGGGTTGTCGGGTGCCCCTGTTTTTGAAGAGCGGTTTGTATCTCGGCGAGCGCCGCATCGTTTGCGCTCTGATAGTCCGTAACGGATATTTCCATGTTTTGTTCGTCCATATTGTGGGCCTATCCCGGTATAGCCCCGGCCGGCTCGATGTGCCCGCGCATTTGCCCTTAATATTCGATTGAGCGAGCGAGGCGAACCGGAAGCGTAAGAAAGCGTGCTCAAAAGAAAAGGCCCGCGCAGTTGCGCAGGCCTCTTGAATTACTTCGGTGTTTTCAGAACTCGCTCAAGCTCCTCGGGTGTGACGCCGACGAGTGCCATCCGGCGGCACACCTCTATGTAGCGCGGATGCACGCCCATGGACTCGTACCCTCTATTCTGGATGGCGTGAAACGCGGTGTAAGCCCAGTCGAAGAATTCGACGTCCAGCTTTCCTTCCACTTTGCGAATACAGGCAGCACGCGGTTCTTCGTTCTTCGTGTCGGTCAGGCAGTAGAAAATGCCCACCACTTCACCGGCAGCGTTCTGGAAGAATGCGTAGTACCGTTGCAACGCGAGAAGCCACGGAGTGTCCGCCGGTGCCTCAAGCATGCATTCGGACAACACACTGCGGCCCGTCACGGGAAAACCCTTCGCTTCAAGAGCGCGGCACTTATCCGCCAGCGCCAACGCATCACGCCTGCTCTCTTCGACGCTGTCGTGGGAGTAGTGCTCGATGGAAACGCCTTTCCAGTACACGTAGCCCTCGTGGTCCTTCGTCATGTGCTCGATGCCGTGAAACCAGCGCACACGTGTGAAGTACTCGCCGGACACAACGTCAGCGTACAGCTTTTCGAACGCGGCGACGCCGGCTTCGTTGAGCTGTTCATTCACCGCGAGCTGGACCAGAGACAGGTCGTTCGGGGTGAGGTTGTCGCCGTCATCGCTCAGTTCAAGGATTTCGATGGACTTGTCTGCAAAATCGGTCATGTTGTTTTCCTCAAAAAATGGTTGGTCCTCCTTGGTCTAGCTACCGCCGGTGCCTACACGTTTCAAGGTCTAGCAGAGAACCTGCCGCTCACCGCCATTCTGGCGACGGTGAAGTCCTGCTTGTAGTGCACCTAGGCTAACGCCATTCATGCCAACCCCTGTAATTCGGGCAAGGCCGGCAATGTGAGCACCGGGGAATCTTGCCCGGAAACAGAGGAAACCATGCAACAAGATATCGAAAACGCCAAGACTCAAGCCCGCAAGCTTCGTGAGTATCTCATCTCGAAGGGAGTGGAACTGGGTCACAGCGAAGCACTCGAGGCTGTCTCCGCGATGGACGGCGCAGCTGACTGGAATACACGCGCCGCCGCGCTCGTTGCAGCACCGCAGAAGGACGAGCTGTTTTGTCCTTACTGTGGCGTACGTGGAAAGGTCCGCGACGTCGGCTGCGCGTTCGTCGAGCAAGGCTCCTCGATTGGTGACGGGTACCTGTTCGAGGGAAACGCTGACCACTTCCGCTGTACTGGCTGTGGCGGGCAGTTCTTGCGATGGCAACCGGACGAGCTGGCCACCAAGTGCAGCGACCTCCTGGTCTTCGTCTACGAAGAGCCGGAGCACGAAGGGGTGTGGCACGCGTTCAGTGTCGAGTTCGGGGAAGTCGCCGCTGCACTGGGCGCACGAACGCTGAAGCAACTCGAGGTGGCGCTGCGCCAGGTCAGCGATTTGGAGCTGTTCCGTCTTCGGGATGTCGTCGACTCTGACTACATCAACGACTTGGGATTTGAGGCTGCGAGCTCCGACGAAGCACAGCGCAAAGTCGAAGCTGCCGGTGTAAAAGGCATCACGCGACTTCTAAAGCTGTAACTGCGTTGACATAATTTGATTTGCCGGCTCCCCTTGATTCAAGTGGGAGCCGTCTTTTTACAAAAACGTGGCTGCCATCTGACAAGAGCATCCCCGCGAATAACTGGAAAGTAAGGCCCATGGCAAAGAACTTGATAACAACCGGGTCGGCATGCACCCTCGAGCACCGCAGCATCGAAGGGTCGGGCGCGCCGGCCGACAAGCTCACCCGCGAGGACGCGAAGCGCTTGCCGCTGTCGATTCTTTACGGCAGCACCGGCGTTGACCGTTTTGGTCGATTCGCTGACACGGCTCAGTCTTCGACGTCGCGTTCGATGAATTGCCTTCGCGCATCTCTCGCCGCGTGCGCGGCGCTGTTCATGCTGTCCGCCAACGCGTTCGGGCAGGTCCCTGATTTCAAGGGCGCTCCATGCCTGAACGGGGTTTGCCTCGGTGCCACTCTCGCGGACACGTCGACAAAGACTGCATGGACCTTTCCTCCCCACGAGTCGCTGACGCAGGGGCCAGACGCTTACCGCATGCTGCCTGCGGTTCTAGAGCCCCAGAAAAGTGAGATTGCGGCGGCAGGAGTCGCGCAGCCAACGGACGGCGACGGACTTTTGGTCGATAAAGGCGCTTTTCCTTCGCTGCGTCGCGCGCGCTTTTGTGGCTTGCAGCGCTTTACCCTTGGGTTTGCCTTAGGCGCCGGAGGGCAGGGTGCGGCGACGTTTGCTCCGATGGCGGACGCGTCGGGTTATGTGACGCTGCGCGTTGAGGCAGTCACTGCCCGTTGGCCGAGGAACCTGCCGGCCCCTGAACGAACCAGCAGACAGCAAGGGTTCGCCAGCCAGTTTGGCCGCTATGCCGACGGGCGGGACGCAGGCTACCTGGCGACGCTCGATAACGGTTACGCGTTGGGGATATCGCTGCAACTACGGAGCCGCGCCGCCGCCGAGCAATCCGCGAATGCCGTCTTCGCGAGGTCGAAAGAATGTGGGGCGGCGCGCGACAAAGTCTTCGTCGAGCTCCGATAGCCTCCGCTGGCCGGCTCCGCACCTGTCAAAGGTGCGGAAAATGCCTAAAACACCCGCGCTATATGGAGGTAATCCTTGGAGTTAAATTATAATCTGCGACTTAATAAGCGACGGGGGATAGAATGAACTTGAAAGACTTCAAAGACCAAATTCAACCGGCAACCGATTGGTTCTTCGACCCAACCAACGAGGAGACCGAAACCGGCGTTGACGGGCAAGACATTCGTGTCACGACGGGCTACCAGACGGGGGATAATACGCCCTCGAAGGTGCACAGCGACTGGTTCAAGACGCTGAAAGCTGACCTGGAAGCGGGCAAGATTAGCCTCGGAACGGTGTGTACAGACTCTAAGGGGTTTGCCAAGTTGCGCGCTGCCGCAGAGAAGGGACTTGTTGAACAATTTCAACAGCGCAAAAAGCCGACGGCTAAGCTGATTTCGCTCCATTCCACACGTCGGCTTGTAAATCTTTCGCTTAAATCCCTGCGCACGTGGGATGTCGGAGGCCGTCCGCTCGCCGACGCCATTTATAAGTTCGGGCACTCTGCGCTTAATGAGCCGGTCGTCGACCTCGCTGAGAAATTGATTCCCGCAAATGGTGATAACGGATTTGTGTACAACATCAGCGGTAATGACACTGATGCGCAAGCCGCCCAGAAATATGACGCCGCCCAGCAAACAATCCGAACGTTTTGCGAAGCACACGGGACGACGCCGGTTATTTTTGACATCATCGCGCGGTCCGAGCATCTCAAGAAAGCCTAAGCGGCTGGCGCTTCGCCGGGTGCGCCCCGCCGGCGAGCGCCCCTTGTCACCCGCCTAGTGTTCGTCACGCGTCGAGTCCTGCGGACAGCGGCGGTCTCCCAGAGCGGCGGCCGCATCGAGCATTGTTTGCCACTGGTCTTGCGTCACGGCGTCAAACCACGTGTTGTGCTCTGCTCCTTGCAGCGCCACGAAGTGCGGATGCTGCAGGGTTGCCGCCAGTGCCTTAGCGTGATGTATGGGTATCAGCTGGTCGCGCTCCGCGCCAACGACGAATACCGGACCTGGATAGCTGCGCAGTGCCTCGGCTGAGTCGTAGTCGCGGTGGAGCAATAGCGAAACAGGTACGGCTGACAACTTCTCCTGAGCAACTGAACTCAGCGAGTCCCACGGCGTGAACAAGAGCAACCCAGACACGGCGGCTCCTTGCTGCCGCGTTACTTGAGCCGCGACGCCTGCACCGAGCGATTCGCCCGCGAGCACGAAAGGCCCTGTCCACTGCCGGCGAGCCGCGCCGAAAGCGTCTTGAGACGCTGCCATCAGGCTGGCCATCGATACCGGCCCGGCCCGCATCCCGAACCCCGGATATTCCACCAACACGGCTCGATAACCGTGATGGACAATCTCCGCTCCTACAGCAATGCGGCCTTCCGCGTCTCCGGCGTTCCCGTGGAAAAACAGTACCGTCCCGCGCACTGGACCGGCTTTCGGCTCCAGCACGTAGCCGACGGTATCGGACCCGGTTGGCCGCCACTCGGAAATCTGAAACCGGGGGTCGTTGTCGGCCGGTCGTGACGGGGCGTGAGACGGATGCAACAGCAGGCGTTCCTGTGCGAGATACAGGCCCGCGAGTGAGACGCAATATATGAGGAGAATGCCTCGCCCGAAGCGGACGAGCGACTGGCGAAGGCTAGCGGAAGGGTTGGTCATGGTGAGAAGGAGGCGTGAGCCTAAGTATAGGGCTGGGCGTGGCGACCGACCGCCAGCGTTCAATGTCCCCAGCCATGGCGGGGAGCAAAAGAGAAGGGCGGAAGCCTTTCGGTATCCCGCCCTGTTGCCCCGAGCCGCGATTGTCTTCTTAAAGGCACCCGCCGAGTCGTCACGTTAGTGGAGGACGGCTCCCAGTAGCGCCGCCGGCACCGCGCCGAGAATCACGAACAGAACCGTCGTCGTGAGAATCTTTGCCCAATAGTGCGCAATTGG
This sequence comes from Paraburkholderia sp. UCT31, assembly GCF_014397655.1. Taxonomy (NCBI): domain Bacteria; kingdom Pseudomonadati; phylum Pseudomonadota; class Betaproteobacteria; order Burkholderiales; family Burkholderiaceae; genus Paraburkholderia; species Paraburkholderia sp. UCT31. Next base: position 62,036 of record NZ_VZQP01000037.1, on the reverse strand, counting down.
CTCGCCAATCGCTTCCTCGACGAGCAATGCACCGCGCAGGAAAAGGCGGGTATTGTGGAAGGCGAGTCGGCATACAACAGGCATAAGTGCGAGCACCGCGATAACTGCGATAGTCCATGACTTCAGGGCGAATGCCATGACGATGGAAACGGCCATCCAGAGCCCGAACACCACGAGGAGACCCAGGACGGCACTCATGTCTTTTGTCTGCGCGACAAGCCTCACGTCGGCAGACTTTCGGTAGCTGAAATAGAACCAGACGTAGGGCACGAGGCTGGCAAGCGCATACGCGAAGAACAGGGAGTGATTACCAGACATCGCGTTAAGGCTGACTTTACTACGCAAAAGGCCCCCCGCCAAAAGCGTGAAACATACTGAGGACAACGCAAGGTCCGTCAAAGCGACCCCTGCCTCACCCGTGCGTACGGCTTTCCTGCGAACGAGCGAATAGACGAAGAGGCCCGAGTTTAGAAAGCCGATAACGCCAAGCACCGCCATCACACCCAGCGATTTGAGGGAGGGAGAAGGGTATTCCGGCGTGCGCAAGGAGACCCAGGCCTTACGGGAGCCGTACATCGCAGCACAGAAAACAGGAATAGAGGAGAGGGCGACGAACGCCGCGATTTTCAGGATTTCGACAAGAGCTGACATCAGATAGTCCGAAGGGGTGGGGAGGCAGCGACGCGACAGCGGGTCGCCCACCTCGTACCTTCGGTGTAGCCACAACAGGGGAACGCGCCGCCGGCGCACCGCCTGTGACAACCGGTCTCAGCGTGCTTTGTTCAAGGCGGTGGAAAGGCAGGACTGGTACAATTGCTGTTCACAGTGATTTTGTTGTTCCATCTTTGCCGCATGCCTTCAAAGAACGTTGTCGACATGTATTTCCGGTTCCTGAATCTGGCGCAGGCCGTTCAGGGGTTGCCCTCGATTCCAAAACTGGACGCGGCCGAGACGCGCCTGCTAGAGGCGCTCACTGCAGCGTGGCATGCAGGCTCCGCGTTCACGGTGACCGAAGCGATGGGACTGTCTGCCGCCGGGGCACCGGCGACAATCCACAGAAAGCTTACGCGGCTGAAACAGCAGGGACTCGTCACGCTTCAGGAAGCGAGCAGTGACCAGCGCATCAAAACTGTGGTCCCGACGCCGAAGGCTGTCGACTATTTTGAAAAAATGGCCGACTGCCTCGCAAGCGCTACGAAGAGGTGACCGCTTCGCCGGCCCCGCTCAGGCTTATGGACGCGCGAAGGCTGACGAGAGGCCACGCGCGTCAAGTGCCCGAGTAATCATGCCGATGGTCGAGAAATCGACGGGATAACCTATCAGTGCCCGGCGCACCGTCGTCACACTCACGGGGTGCGCTCCGTACTGTCAGGCTTCCCAAAGGTGTCTCGATGAGCCTGAGTCGGCTCTAAGTAACCGGTATCTTCAGCGAGTTCTTCGCGGGCGTTGTCAAGACATGGAATGTCAGTGCGTACAGCACTTGCGCCCGGCAACTCAACGACCATCCCCTCCTCATTGGCCACCAGGGCTATTCCGAAAATCGCGTGGCATTTGGATACCGCGCCGCGTCATTTCGCTTTCTCGATGGTCGGATACGTCGCTTCTAGCTTCGCTTGGTCAGCCACGTAACCAGCCAGCTGACTCCGAATCTCCGCAAGTTCTCTTTCAGCCTTTGCGAGATAGTCGCTGGTGTGTTCGATGGCGCGTGCAGCGCTGCGTTTGGCCCATGCAACAACCTTATCTTTGTCGGCAGAGAAGCTGTACCGGTACATCATGCAGCCATCGTGAGTGACATTTGGCCAGCCAGGCTCCTCGCATTGCTTTTCGATGATGTCACCGTTTTCGTAGGTGTAAACAGCAAGCGAGGTCGTAAACGTATCCGGCGTTTCGATGAGCTTTACGATATCGTCCGGCTTGGCTTCCAGCAGACCCGGGTAGTTGTCCCGTAAGAAATTGCGGAAAGTCGGGTTTTCGTGTACCTCGCCCGTCCTTGGGTTGATGGTCACAATATTGTGGACATACGAAGAGCCAATACAGATTCCATCGCTTGTAACCTGAACATAGTGTTTGATGCCAAACATCTCTTTCAAGACTTTCCAGCCCATTCCAATCTCCTTGCGGCAGTACAGCATTGCTGCGGTTATCAGTTCATTTCCCACGACAACCGGATGGCCCGTTTTTTTGAACCAGCGGTTTTCGCGGCGGCCCTGTAGACCCCAACGGACCCTATGCCCGATTTGGATACGGCAGTCCCAGCCGCCGCGTCGCTCCTTTCGCGGCAAACCAGCGTGCCTCTTTTACATGTTCCGGCCGTAGCTCCCAAAACGTCGCCTGAATGCAGCTGTGGTCGGGCCGAAACTCAAGCATTGCCGGCATGAGCGCCGGATTGAAAATCGCGTCCCAGCTTTGGGTCAACTCACGATGGAGGTCCGCGTCAGGCAGCGGGTGATGCCTGATAGACGAGAGTCCTCTAGCCGCACATTTGACATCAAACGCGTCCTGGTCTGGCTCTCGCCCCAGGTAAGAATAGTTGAGCGGGAAGTGCCACGCGTCGAAGCAAGAGAGCAGAACCTCGGAGTCCGGGACCTCGAGTGTCAGGAGAACCTGCGGCCTGCCCGCTGCCCACTCGCGCATCGACGCAAACCGAAGGTCCGGTTTTCTTTTCTGCGGCCCCCACCACGTATGCCACGCCCAGACCGGGTAGGTGACGCCCTTCGGCCGGGGCGAGCAGCGCCCGTCCATCTGCTCCACTAGCCAGTCGTAGGCGAACCGCTCCCGACCGATATAATCGGCCTCAAAAGGGAGGGCGCGATAGGACTTGCCCGCACAGAGCAGGTCATAGACGGGCTCAGGCTGGATTGAGTGAAGCAACATTGCATTCCTTGATGGTTACAGCGCAGCCACGCATTTTACAATAAACACACTGCGGCAAAAGAATGAAAATTTATTGTAAAATGTAAAGCCATCGAACGAGCCCGAACATGACACTGAACACGCCGCGACCGCTGCTGGACAAATCAAAACTGCAAGTTAGCGCGCGGCTTTGCCATGCGCGGCTGGGTCGCGTCTTTTTCACGGACGAGTGCCTGATGCTCGAAAAGCTGCGGGGACGGCGGGATACCCTTTTTGTGGAATTCGACGGGGACGTTCGGGAAGTCACTCTCGAACTCGTCCACGAAGCCCCCTCGAGTCAGTAATAGCAGAGCAAGAAATGATGCTTACCCCTTTCGGCGCTGCCTCGCGGGCGGCGCGTATCCATAAAAACCTGCTCCTCGGCCAGATGGCGACCGCGCTTGGCCTGACGGCCGCGCAACTGACCGCCGGCGCGCAAGCCTGACCGAATCCCTCTCAAACCGCTGCGTCCAACACAGGTTCTCAACCGCTCGACATGCCCCAACACACCGCTGACTCCGACATTCGTTCTGTCCTCGAAGATACTTACGCACTGCTGCGCCGCGTCGGCGACCTGTACACGCTTGGATACAACGTCGCCTTGTCCGACAAGGACAAACCGGATGCCTCTGACATGACCCGCGAGGAATATCAGGCAGCTGCCACGCATCTGTCGGCCCGCGTAGCCTTGATTCAAGGGCGTTGCCTTGCGCTACTTCGTCCTGACGACGTCGGCGCCAGCGCAGTGCCCATTTTCGTCCCGGTCGACGAACGGCTGCCGACCGAGCCGATGGATGTTCGGGTCAAACGGCATGCCACGAACGTGCTCAACCCCATGCACCCGGGGTTCGGTATGGACGTGTGGGAGGAAGACACGCGCTACGAGGTCACCGAGAGCGGGCACAGCTTCTTTACGTGCGACGTGATGTCCACGGGTCTGGTCACCCACTGGGCGGCCGTACCGACCACGCCGGCTGCATGTGATGCTGGCGCCCCGGTCACGCCGCCCGACGACACCTATGACGCACTTCGGACTTCTTTGCGCTACGCGATTGGCGGCACATGGGGACACGACGAGAATACAGTCGTAGGAGGCAAGGGGCTTCTTGTCTCGGTGTCGGGCGGCATGAGCTACGACGACGTGGTGAATACCGCGCAATACATCGCCCAAGCCTGTCCAGAAGTCATCTCGGGGCTGCTAAACGACCGCGATGCACTGGCGGAGGACCTTCAGGCGGCGAACCTTCGAGCCAACGCCTGCAGCCACATGCACCGGGCGGCCGAAGAGGATGCTCGCCAATTGCGGGAACAACTCGGAGCGGTGCATAAAGTTCACCCGCGCCCTTTACAAAAAGACGAACGGAACTCGGTATGAGCCAGTCGATGTCCCCGGAGCCGGGCTTCGCGCCTGTCACACTTCCACTGCTGGATACCTGTCCTTACTGCGCGGCGAAAGCGTGCTTCGGTGTCCGCGAGCACAACATGCACGACGTGAAAGTGGTTTGCACGGGTTGCGGGGCAGAAGGACCGCTTTGCGACGTGGACGACGGCCGCCCTGACGAATATGGTCGTAATTTTGTCGCGGCTGCTGCGGCCTGGAACCGGCGCGCGCCTCTATCAGCGGCCGCGCTGTCCAAACTCGGCGACGCGCTGATGCTCGCGGCTGTCGACTGCGAACACGTCATTGAAGACCACGCGGTTCAGCTCTTTCGTACAGGCAAGAGCCGCAACGCTCTCGCCGAGCTGAGGCTTCGCCTTGTAGCCAAGATTGAGGAATTCACCGGTGCTCAGACCGGGCCGGCGAAAGAGGGCGCAGGTGACGGGTCACACCAGACTGCGAATTGCGGCAATTCGTCGGAGCAGAATCGTCAGGCCGACGCCCCCGAAGCACCTCAGCATGCAGCGTCAGGCTTGTCCTCCGATGACGTCCGCGCACTCACGCACGGTCTCATGCAAGGACTTCGCGAGCTCGAGGCTGCCGCGCTTGCCGGCGGTGGCGCGCCGGGAGACCTCTCACTCATTGGATATCGCCTGCGACGGGAAAATTTCGCGGACACCGTTCTGTTTCTGGGCCATGCGGGCATTGACCATTACCGCGCCGCCGGGCACTCCCTCTCCCCGGTGTTCTCGAATAACCCCTAACCCCTAACCCCTCCCGAAAGTCCGTGACCAACCTTGACCTGTTTGACGCTGGCGGCGCGCCGCCGGCGACTTCCCCCGCCCAGCGCGCCTGGGCGTGCGCAACCATCGACGCGATGGCCGCATCTGGCGACCGCATCACAGTCGTGAAGAACCTGAAAAAACGGCCAGACGATTTCGAGAAACTCGTGGACGCGGTCGTCCTCGTGGCGCAGCGCAAAGCGCTGGCGTATGGCCAACAGATGACCGCAGTGCAGGCGTGCGAAGCCTTGTCCGGATGGCTTACGCGCGACGCGGATTTGGCACTTGCAACGGGCGTCGTGACCGCGTGCCGCCTGCCGGTATCCGAGCTTCCCCCGCTGCCGGCCGGGTTGTGACATATAAACCCGTGTTGCCTGGTCGCTGTACTAAGGGTAATCACCTATCTCGGAGTAGTGCATGTATTTTCTCGCCGCCTTCCTCGTCAACCTTGCGCAGGGCAAGGCATATCATCGCGAAGACGCCTCGCGCCCACCCTCGACCAGAAAACGGTCACGGTTTCCTTGGCTCTAGTCGGACTGGCACGGGCTAAGCTTCACACGTCACACACGCGTTTTCGTTCTAAGTGTGGCCTGACGCACAGACTGAATGATTTTCGGCTTTTGTAAAGGCCAGCGGCGCTCTCGTCAATTTCGTGATTGCGTTCGCCCCGCAGAGGTTGCAAACTGATTGGCAGATGCAAGCATCACCGAAAAGATGATTCGACGCGGAGCGCCAAAGAGTGAGCCGGCTTCAGGACTTTGGTAAGACAACAGCGGAATGGCGTGCGCGGGTGAACTGGATGTTCTGCGTGTCGCCAGTCGCGTGGGTCGCAGCTCCAGTACTTTCAGCTTCCGACGTCCGTCAAGGAGCAGTGACGACGCTCTGCCCCGCGCTAGTTGCAGTCACGCTGGGAGCGTGGCCGGAGGGCTTACCTGAAGTGGAACATCCCGCGATAGAAAGACAGATGGAGGTTGGCATTCTCGCAGGCTGTGACGAGCTCACCCAGAAGGTGAGAGAAGCGTCCGTGAAGGACGTGTTCGCGTCCATGCTCAGCCTGCCGTGCTGCTGGGAGCCGCCCAAAGCTGATAAAGAGCCAGCGTGGTCGCCGCACCAGTTGCGGGCATACCGTTGGACGGCCGCGCTGTTGGTGCGTTCAGTGCGAGACGCATTGAAGTCTTCGCGCGAGTCGTATTCCCCTGCGGATTCAATGCCACTTAACCGCGCTCTCCAGAACACGACCTACGCGGGATTGCTAAACGCGCCCAGCATAGGCTGGTCCTTGAGCGAGTTGCCGCGCGCATACATCGAACAGTCGGTGCGCGACGGCAACCTGCTGCCGTTGCCTTCGGTCACGGGCTGAGTAGCGGGAGACGGTCAGCGGGAGGCTAGTCGTTTTTTTGGTCGTCCGTCGAGAGTAGCCGGCTCAAGAGTTCCGCCGCCAAATCCGGCGTCAGTTTGCCGTCGTCGTCGAGTTGCTCGATGCGAGTCATGAGCGCACGCACATGCGCATGCGGGCTGCGGTGGGGATTTTCCAGCAGGCTGAGCCGCTTCTCAACAGCCTGTACCACTAGTTCCACGAGTCGGCCGGCGGAGGCGAGCTCCACTTCTGTTGGCGGCATCTCGCGGTCGAACCAACCTGAGGACAGGCCCAGTTCGTCTTCTATCTGGCGCGCTGTGTGGTCCGAGAGCCGGTGTGACGCCTGGCCGATTTCGAACCCGCTCAAACCAAACGCCGCTCCAAGGAGATTGCTGCGCGGGAGCCGCTCGGGAAACAGCGCCCGGAAACGCTCACAGCGCCGATGCTGTCTTGCCGCGTGAAGTCCCACAAAGTCATACTTGCCTTTGCCTTCTAACGGAACGAGCCTCTCTGGAACGGGGTCGAGGTCCGCTCGTACCCGGTCCATCCACCCCTCTTCAACGTCGAGGCTCACTTCGATTTTGCGAGCATCAGTCGTGCGGAACGGCCGGTGGCGCTCCCGATAGGCGTGCATGTTCGCGGTCGACACACCCAAGGTCTTGCAGGTGAGTCCAACTCCCCCGCCGAGGAAAGCCAGGATGAGATTGTAGTTGGCGAGTCGCACGGGGTGCAGCAGGCATTCTTCTTCAGTCGGCGGGATGTGCATACTTCTACGCGGCTCCGGTACAAAGTCGGATTATGCCGTACCGCCACTCGCGCTGCTGTTCCTGCCTGGCTAGAGGGACGGCTTTGGCCGCTCGGCCTCGATGACCTTGCTGACATACTTGTCCAGCAGCTCGGCCGAATAATCCGCGTCCGACAGAATGACATACTTGCCGTTGGTGCCCGTGCCTAATTCGATGCGCAACGCGCCGTCCCGCTCACAGACGTCGTCTGTGGAAAGGAAACGGTCTCCATAGCGGTCCACCCAGGCGAGTCCCACCTTGTACTTTGGATTACCGTCGACCGAGCACGAGATATTCAGTCGCGTTATCTGATGGCTGGTAAAGAACGAGGGACCGCTGGACTCCGCGAAGTGCTGCGTCAGAGTCGCGTTCGTCGGCAGAGGGGAGCCAGTGCAAGCCGTCAGCGCAATGGAGGAAATAATAAAGGCTGCGATTTTGAGCGGATTCTTCATGACGAAAACGTGGACGCGCGCACCGAGTTTGTGATGTTAGGGATTATAATGTAAAGCCGTCCGCGCTTTACAACTATCACCGGCCCGAAACGATGACAAGAAAGTCTGTGGACACTTCTCAGCGTAAGAACTCGGCACTGCTGAGGCGCGGAACCGGTTCATGCTCCCGCTGAGCAGCCGGCAGAAAGGCGTCCGATGACTTGACAATAAAAAGCGTGTGCTATACATTCATGTTCGCTGTTATCGCAACCCCTATTTCCTTGGTGAGAAAAGTGCCTGTAGCTTCCCGTCAAATCGCCTGACGCCGACGACTACCTTCCTGGTATCGCGGTAGCCTGCTCGTCTGAAACATCCGACTCCTTTGAGTTCGCGGATGTAGACATACTTTGCAGGCGCGGTTCCGGGGAGCGCGCTTTACACCAAATCCTACGCCTCCTCCCTCCGTAATCCCGCGTCGTCGGCCTTTCCCAATTTCGTTGGAGAAGAACCATGACGCTGGATTTTCGCGCGCTTGCGCAATCGTTCGACCTTTTCAAGTATCCTCGCACGCCGCACCTCGAAGGCTCTCGCCTGCAGGACGGCGACGAGGGATATGAGCATGTTCCGTACAGCACTCTGGCCGGCCGCTACATCGTCGTCGAGGAAAAGCTCGACGGGGCCAACAGTGGGCTGAGCTTCAGTTCGGGTGCCGAGTTGCTTCTGCAGTCGCGTGGCCACTATCTGGTGGGCGGCGGCCGTGAACGGCAATTCAACATCCTTAAAGCATGGGCGCGAGCTCATGAGGACTGGTTGCTCGCCCGACTCGAAGACCGGTATGTCATGTACGCCGAGAACATGCAAAAGAAGCATTCGGTCTTCTATGACAACCTGCCGCACTTCATAGCCGAGTTCGATGTGCTTGACAAGGCAACGGGCGACTTCCTGTCGACGGCGGCGCGGGCGCAATTGCTGGCCGGCGGTCCCGTCCTCTCGGTTCCCGTGTTGTACGCCGGTATTGCGCCGGCGAAGCTCAGCCAGTTGGTCGCGTTGCTGAAGCGGTCGCTCGCCAAGACGGAGCAATGGCGGAAGCGATTCGAGCAGACGGTTGCGCGAGAGCAACTGAACCTCGAGACAGCCTGGAAGCAGTGCGATGAGTCCGACCGGGCAGAGGGCCTGTACATCAAGGTGGAAGAGGGCGGCAAAACGGTAGGACGGTACAAGTGGGTGCGCTCGGACTTCGTGCAGGCAATCATCGATTCCGAAAAGCACCACTCAGAGCAGCCGTACATCCCGAATCTGTTGGCCCCGGGCGTGGACATCTACGCGCCCCAGCTGACGCACACGTGGGAGACCGGCAATGCGGAATAGCGCCTCGAAGCTTCCTCCCGGGGATGTATTACTCGGCCGTGAGGAGTTCAAGGCAGTGGTGTTCAAGCGCGCCGCCGGCACCTGCGTATTTTGTTCGCAGCGAGCCGTCGACGCGCACCACATCATCGAGCGAAAGCTCTTCCCGGACGGCGGCCACTACAGCGGCAACGGTGCCGCTGTTTGTGAGCGCGACCACTGGAAGTGCGAAACAACCGAGCTGAGCGTCGAAGAAGTTCGCCGCGCGGCTTGCATTCAAACCATCGTTTTACCGCCGGCCTTCGATAGCGCACGCCGCTACGACAAGTGGGGAAACGAGATGCGGCAGGACGGCATGCTTATAGCGGGCCCGCTCGTAGACGACGTCGGGATGCGACGCGCTCTGGAGCAGGGTGGGAAGCTCGGCCGGCTGCTGCGCAAGGAGTGGCTATGAACTGGATTGACATAGAGAAATTGGTGCCGACCGACGGGCAGGCGCCCGACTTTCAGACTTGTCTGGAAGCCTTTCCTCAACTCGAGTTCGCAAAAACGACGCCCCAAGAATTTTCGCATCATCAGGAAGGGGATGTCTGGACCCACACCAAAATGGTCGTGGAGGCGCTCTTGGCCCTTCAGGCCTATCAGGTCTTGGAGAGGGAAGAACAGGTCACGGTTTTCCTCGCCGCGCTGTTGCATGACATCGCGAAGTGCAGTACGACCGTTGTTGACCCCGTCACGGGGCGCATCGGGCAGCCTGGCCATTCACGCAAGGGTGCTGTCGACGCGCGCATCGCGCTGTGGGATGCCGGCGCGCCGTTCGACGTGCGGGAAGCCATCTGCAGGCTGGTGTCCGTACATCAGGTGCCATTCCACGCATTCGAGCAGCGCGCAAATCGCGGCCCGGACGACCAGCACAAGACGAAGACGCCGGAGTTCCGCGTGCGCCAGTTGTCGTGGCAGGTCGACCTGCGACTGCTCGCGACGCTGGCGGAAGCTGACATGCGCGGCCGGATATGCGATGACAAGCAGAAGGTGCTCGACAACATTGAGCTGTTCCGCGAACTGGCGCGGGAGGAAGGCTGCTATGGCCAGCCCCGCTCCTTTGCGGACGCACACACGCGCGTGAGCTACTTCCGGGGCGCTGACGTACACCCCGACTACCCGTTGTTCCAGGAAACGGGGTCGAAGGTCATCCTCATGTCCGGGTTGCCTGCGTCGGGCAAGAACACGTGGGTCGCGAAGCATCATCCGGGGCTGCCCGTCGTGTCGTTCGACGACGCCCGCGAAGAACTCGGCCTGCGTCACGGCAAGAATGAGGGGATGGTAGCGCATCACGCGGTCGACAAGGCGAAGGACCTGCTTCGCGCGGACGCGCCGTTCGTCTGGAATGCGACGAACACTGGTTCGCAGCTGAGGGAAAAGGCACTGAGCCTGCTTTATGCCTATCACGCCGAGGTCGAGGTGGTGTATCTCGAGCGGCCACGGACGGAGCTTTTCTCGCGCAACACGCGGCGCGACACATCGCTCACGAACAAGGGCATCGAGTCGATGCTGCTGAAGTGGGAGCCGCCGCTGCCGACTGAAGCCCATGCCATCACTTATCTCGCGTGAAACGCATGCGGCGAACAAAATGAACCGGGCTCTATACGCTACAAGCGGCCAAACACCCGCGTAAGGAAAGCACTATTCGAGACTTGCTGGACTTCGGTCCGGCAAATTAATCAATTCCCGAGGAGATTTCACAGTCCCCTACGGGACTGCTCTGACGGTAACAATCGAGGAAAAAAGATGCCATTTGTCCCGAACGTACTTCAGGAAGGCCCGCGCCCAGTCCATGCGTGGCTTTTGAAGCCCGAGAACCAGACCAGATACGGCGAGTTCTGCGGCCCGTGCCCCTGCCCAAACGTCCATCTCCAGGTCCATGACGACAGTTCTGTCACGTGCTCTGGCAAGTGTGTGGACCTGGAAGGCAATTCCCTGGGGTTGTTGAGCCTTGCAAACATTCGCCAGCTTCTCAGCGAACGCGTTGTCCAGAAGTTCAACTACTCGATGTACCCGACCGTGGCAATGGACCCGTATGAGGAGGGGCTGATTTACGTCCGCCGCGAGGGATGTCCGGAGTACACGTTCAACGAGGATGGCGCGGCCGAGGCGGTCCTGGTCGGCAACACCCTGACCATGCCCGATGCGCAAGGATTCAAATGCACTTTTTATCTCGAGCCATCGACCCAAGGGTAAAGGGTTAACCACCTGAAGTCTTGTGATGTGATTTTAGAAAGCCCCGCGCGTTCCATCCTGGAAGCCGGGGCTTTTTCACGCCCATCTGCGCAACCAAGCGGTTTTATCTGAGGCGCGAGGTCGAGGGGGTGTATCTCGAGCGACCACGCGCGGAGCTTTTCTCGCGAAACACGCGGCGCGACACGTCGCTCACGAACAAGGGTATCGAATCGATGCTGCTGAAGTGGGAGCCGCCGCTGCCGACTGAATCCCTTCCCCTCACGTATCTCGCGTGAACCGCAATTCGCCGCCGTGGCGTGGCAGGCGAGATGCGGCGCTTAACTTTCATCGAACCCGGCTAAAAAACCGTGGCTATTATAAGAATAGGAAAATGCTGCCAAATTCAGGAGTAACACGATGACCGCGAATGCTGAAGACTTCGACCACAACGCAATCGACATCCCGGGCGTTACCGGTCCGAGCGACCCGGCCGAGTACGACAAGTGGTTCCGCGCGAAGGTACAGGAATCTCTCGACGACCCGCGCCCTCCGATTCCTCATGCGCAAGTGATGGCGGACATGGATGCCATCATCGAAGACGCTGTCGCTCGCCGACAGGCACGTACTGGGGAGGCCGGTGCCGCCTCGGAGTAGAGTTTGGCCGTTGCAGCCAGTGGAAACCGGCTCGGTTGTGCTATAGAAGATTGTTCCCGTTTTAGGGATTTTTTAGTCTCGTTCCGCTTTGGCGTCGAACGAGCCAGACGACAAGGGTGATGACAAACCTGTCGACTTGCATACAAGGGCACCCCTCGGGGTGCCCTTTGTCTTGTAGGTCGACGTTCCCACATACATTCGCGGGACATTCAGTCTCTACGTATGCCTCCTTTAGTCGTGCTGACCAGTGGAAACGATACTGTCACCCGGCGGCGCAATAAACTCCAAATTGACTGACTCGCACCGCTTGATGAAGTCCTCTTTGCTCGACGCGCAAACGTACCCGATGCCACGGGCACCGACTTGCCAGCTTTCATCAATCTCCCAGAGGGAATAGATGGTTTTGGCCACATCCCGGAACCCCTGGTAGTCAACGATGCAGAGCACACTATGAGTCTTGGCTAGCTCAGCCAGCCTCGCGTAATCTCGAGAACTGTTGTAGTTCGCGATTTCATGGACATTCACGATTGCTCAAACTCCGATAGACGGCCGGCGGTGAATCGCGCCCCGCCGAGCGATGCTCTGGCGAGTGGCGGCACACGGCCGCCCGGCTCACCAGACTTCAGCTTAGAGGGCGCGGTGCGCGAGCGGAGACTGATTCGGCTTCGACAGCGCAGCCACGAGGGCGTGCTCAGCAGCGGTCCCCATGAGACCGTTGTAGTAGAGCGTTTCGCCAATCGCTAGCGAATCGCGCTGAATTTCGCGGTAAATCGTCAGAGCATCGTTCAACTTCCCGAAGACGAGGTAGTGAGCCTCATCGTCAACGAGCTGTGCGGTGTCGTGATGCCCGTGAGCATGGAGCAGCGCCACGAGGGCTTGCTGCGACTTGTGGTTGCGCCCGTCGACCTTCGGATAGAGCACGTGGATAAGCGCCTTGCCTTGGGAAGCGAGGGTCTTCGAATGTTCCGCGACGATATCGCCGTGAGTGAGTCCGTTCACGTGCACAGCATCTGCGGGGGTACGTGCGGGAGAAAGCAGCAGATTCATGAAAATTTTTCCTTCGTGGAATGGGATGACAGCCTTTACAACAACCATTCTACCTGTGTTTGTAAAGGGTACGCAACGCACGCGTTGCTTCGAGGAAGCTGTCGACGCGCCAGAGGACGACGGCCGTTTGTTGTGCTCCCCTGCAGGGACCCTGCGGACGACATGTTCGACCTGGCGCGCACTCCTTCAATACTTTACAATTATAGCCAGTGTCCGCACGACCGGATGGCCCGTCTGGGCAGCATCCCGAACCATACAACTTCTCATGCAAAAACTTCTCGCACCCGGCTCTACTCGCCAAATGGTCGCTGCCCGCGTCAAAAGCCTGAGGCTTTTACGTGGCATGGTATCTCAACGCATCCTGGCCGAGGTCGTCGGCTGTGCCAAAAGCTACATCAGCGAAATCGAAACCGCGCGCGCGAATGTCGGACTCGATACTCTCGACGACCTGAGCGCCGCCCTCAGAGTCGATGTCGTTTCGTTCTTCTCGGAAACCATTATTGAGTACAACGGCCTCGGGCTACTTGCACGCCAGCGCGTGACGAGGAATCTGGAGAGGCTCAGGGTGGCGGCGAACCTTGAATACACGGATGTCGCCGCCCAAGGCGGACTTCGCGTGGAGTACGTGGAGAAAATCGAAAACGAGGGAAGAAACCTGTCCCTGGACCGGCTGGAAGCGCTCGCGGTCGGCCTCGGCGAAACGCCCGACGCACTGCTGAAAAAGGCGCGGGTGCAAGAGCCGTTCGCAGTGCGGGCGGCTCGCGCAAAGCAGAACCGCTTGACCATCACGCCCCCTGTTTGGCGCCTCGCTTGATAACGCGGGCGCCTAGTGCGGGGACGCGAATCGCGACGCTGGAGCACAGCGCTATACATCCTGTAAGAGATTTTCATATCAGGGCAAATTAGCCAAACAGGAGCAACAAAATGCCACAACTGTCCAGTGCAACGGCGTACAAACTTCGCTGCTACGAGAACGCAACCGAACGGCAGCGGCGCACGCACATGCCCGCTTACGAATGCTCCAGCGGAGACCTCAACAATCTCAAGAAGACGGCGACAGAAGTTATCCGCGAACTCGGCGACGGTGCAGAGGCAGTCATCCGCCACATCGAGACCGGTCCGGTGCTGAGCGTGCGCTGGGATGAGGCCAGCCAAAACGCGGTGCCCCTGGCACTCTGACTTGCCTTGCCGTAACACCGGGCAGGGCCGTGAGCTCAAGCGTTGCGTCGTTTTACCCAACTGGGTAAAAGGATTTGACCCAATGCGTCTTTGATTCGTCCCGCCCAACGCCTGCTGGTGTTGGGCGCTTTCTTTTCGATGACGAAAAAGAAAACCCACGGACTGGAAGGTCCGTGGGTCGCTGAATCAGTCGGAGGTCAGTCCGACTCTTTGGGGGTTATGCCTTGTACGTTACCGGAATGTCCTGCAACCGCAAGCGCGGTTTTTCCGCGTTCAGAGCAATCTCAACGTCAACAAAGTGCTCGCGGCGCGTTGGCTTCTCCTGGCCGTCATACAGTCGAACTTCAACATGAGTCCTGTAGCAGCGGCTAAAACCTATCACCACATCCAACGCCGTGTCACGCCGCAGGCAAGCCTGCACTCGCGCCATAATCGGACCGCCGAAAGTCTGCTCATCAAACCCGCCGTAATCCACGAAGAACGCAGTCAGCCACCGCTGTGCTTCGATGAAGTCCGCTTTGCCGTTGACAACCTCCAACGGCGACACCGGAAAGTCAGTTTTCAGCCGACGTACTCGATGGTTCGTGTAAGTCTTGGTGCCTCCATGGCTCTGCGTATCCGGCGACCACAGCTCGTCGGTTTTCGCGAAGAATGCGCTGGCATCAGCCGCGTCCTTCAGATACACCCCGACTTCAACATCACGGTCAGCAAGCTGGGTCCACCAACGTGCCACCGGTGTCCGGCCATCCTTCATCTCCAGCAGTACCGGATATACCGACAGGATATGCGCGTACTGCGCTTCCTGGTCCCGAACACACTTAGCGGGCTTGATGGTGTACTCGAACCCCTGAAGCCTCACAAGCTCGAGCGGCGGCAGCTTTTCCACCAGCAGCTCCAGATGCTCGGGCGTGTCAAAGCGCAACGTGCCGTGCGCACAGTACCCGAACGTCGAGATGTCCGCCGGCGCCGGGATGTCATCCGGCAGCGCAGCGAGCATCGAGCTGATATTGGCAGCACGGTCGGTCGCGACGGTGACTTCTTTCTGCGCTTTTTCCAGCAACTGATTGATTGCGATTTTGGAATCGAACATGTTCTCTGTGTCCTTCCTGATTAAGTTGGCCTGACCCCTTCCGATAGGGAGGGGTTTGAACGCACCGACAAGATTGTCGCGCGTCTCTCCGTATAGCGACCCGGAACGGAACCGCCAGCAGAGACGACGGGCCAAAGAAAGGCCGCTGGCGTTTCTGTCCTGAAGCGGACGTTTTCAGCCTTGTTCATCCGCAGCGCCGGCAGCCCGTCCGGGGCGAAATAGCGTTCGGCCGGCGAGGACTTCAGTTTGTAAAACCACTTAAATGCTTTACAATAACAATGAACCGTCACGTTATCCTGTTTTGTAAAACGCGGAGAAATTGCATGTCGAGCTCGATGGATGCAGGTTACTACGCCGACGAATACAGGAAAGCCCGGGACGAGGTTTGCCCGAAAGCGCCCGAAGCCGACGGGAAGCACGACTTCAAGCCTGTGCAGAGGCATTGGTTTCAGTGCGTCCATTGCAAGCAGGACCAGTACACCAAGTAGAACGTCAGGTCGAGGGGCCGTGGGTTAGCGCGGTCGCCCGCCATATCTCGCGCAGGAGAATTTGCATTGTTTGAGGATTTTGAAGAAGGAGTTCCGAGCTTCCGCAGGGAAAGGCCCAGCGTCGCCCGGTTTGCGGCAGGCGCACTTATCTGCACGCTTGTGCTCGCAGCCATCGTATCGGGCTGTCACTACCTGTTTGCCCCCTACGTCGCGCCCGGCATACAGGCCGGCGCGTCGCGCGTCCTCACCGAGGTGCTGCCAGCCGACGTCGATTCGCTTCGTGTGGAACGCATGCTGTCAGGCTACTCGCTCTGCGTCGCGCACCTCGCAGACGAACCGGACGGAGCCGACCTCCGGATACCGCTAGGTAGCGACGAGGGCAACGAACCCCGCTTCACAGCGCGGCGTACTGACAACAAATGGACACTTGTCGACGCGGACTTTGACAGCGTCGGCATCTCCGCAGACACCTTCCGTGAGCGGGTGCAGCGGTGTGCCAATGGCATCATTATCGAAAAGCTAGCGCGGAAGGCCGCCCAACGGGTGCCTGCGGACAACGCGGCATCATGGAAGGTGCAGTAGCGGCCCTCGCTCCAGTGGCAAGAATATCAACCGACAAAGGCTGTCATGGAACGTCACGAATTCGAAGCTCTTCAGCAGCGAAACGCCCCGCTGCGGGGCGCGATGCTCGCGAACAAGACGCCTCGTACCCTAATGTACGGTGCGCAGCTCAATGGTGCAGGCACGTTGCACGTCTATCTGGACGACGACGCCGTTATCCATCGTGCCGTATTCGACCACGATGGATTTCTCTTTGAGCATCAGCTCGAAGACGAGCTGGAGCCGTGTCAGTATGTCCCGACCAAGCGCGCCTACCCGGAGAAGAGCGACTGGGAGTTTTGCGCAAAGCTCAAATCGTTGAATGTCGAGGTGTGCTACACCTCGTTCGCCGACGGCGCGCAGCCCGGGCACCGGTATTTTGAGCGCGGCCACGCGGGAGCCGATGCTTCCCCAGCCACTTTCTATGGCCCCGTGGTCGAGGCGCTGCTCGTGGAGGACTCGGCAGAGGCTATGACGACCGTCGACTGGGACGTCGAGTTGTTGGAGATGCCGCTGGAACATCGAGGCGACGCGGCTGTCTTGCGGGCGCTCGAGGGATTCAAGAACGACACCTTGCAACCGCACCTGCGTCGTATGTATCGACTTCGCAAGTACAAAGGCGAGCACGAGAAGTGTGAGCGGTTTCTCGCTAACCTGCCCGAGGAAATCGAAAGAGTCGTCAATACCGCCGCCGGCATGGAGCGCGCCGACGGTGAACCGCACCCCTATCATATGCCGGACTCCGCGCGGGCGGCGCTTCTGAATACCTTTAGACAGTCCGTCTTCGAGGGGCGAGAGACCGCTGCCTGATTAGAGCGGCTCCATCGAAGCTTGAGAGCGAGGGTGGCGACGCCGGGACTTGGGCATGTCCGGCAGATACCTGTCCCTACACTTGCCAGTAGCCAGCGTCAGCTGGTCGACAACTCAAGAGGAACTCCTAATATGCTCGACGCAAAAACTGTTCTGGCCAAACTCGCGGCTGTTCAAGGCCACCTATCCATCGACGCAGGGATTGCAAGCCTGCCCGACGGCACAACCCTCGACCTGCGGCCGGCAAAGCCGCGCTTCACCGCCGAGGAAGGCCCGCGTGTCGTCAAACCGATGAACGCCGAACAAGGTTTGTACATCAATGTGTTGTCACACGACGGTCACGTTTCCAACCAGGAAATTCTCGAGTTCTGCCGACCGCTTGCGATGCAACACGGCTACAACCCAGATGGCCGAGGAATGGTCGGCATCGCAACCATCTATGGTCCCGTTGCTCGAACGTATGCCATCTGGTTCTATGACTTGATAAAAGCGAAGGCTTGATTGAAGACCCTCGTGGCTCGCGCCTCCGAGGGTCTTTTTCTGCCATCCTGGCAAGTTGCGGCCGCGCGGTATTTCCCCGTTCTCCCCGGCGAAATACGCGCTACGCGAAAACCCCTACACAAAGTAGGGGTGATGTTTAAAATATTGTGCTATACGATTTCACAACGTCATCCACTCTTTTGAAAAGAGTTGTTGACAAGCCGGAAAGCGCTGCTAGAATGAGTGCTCATCTGGACCTTTTAACAGACTTACCGACTACTTAAAGCAAACGGCAATCATCATGAAAACGCTGAACCACCACCTTAACGTCTCGCTGCGCAATTTGCGCAGTGCAGGCGGTTGCGCGTTTGCGCAACAGGGCGGTTATCAGCCGTCGCCGTTTAGCGCCTCCTGCTCGAAAAATCCTGGTTATCCGCTTACCGGTAGCCAAGGATGGATTAAGAGCACGCTCTCCTGACGAAAAGACTCGCGAAGTCCCGTCAGGTTAGCACCGGCGGGACAGCTTAAGAGTCGATTCCTTCAAAAATCTGCGGCCCAAGTGGCAGCGGAATCAGACAAAAAGCCCCCCACCGGTTGAACTAACCCAGTTCCGACCTGAGGCAGCGTTATGCCTCGCGGCCAAAGGCCCGTCGCAGTGGCGACACCGGTGCAAGCCGGAATCTTTAACAATTCGGTTGCAGGAAACCTGTGAAGAGGCTTGGTGCGTCTTTTGTAAAGTCGCAACTGCGGAACCACGTCGTGCCTAGAGGGTGCGGCGCCGTGGTGTGCCCCTCCTTGCCGCGCCGGCTTTTATGCCGGAAGCGGCGGGATGAACCACCAGATAAGACGAATCGCGGGTTTTCATTGGTTTCGGTCTGGCATTTCTAATGTCAAGCCTGTATGATGCAGGAGACCGGAACCCGAAGGGGTTTGCAAAAGCCCTTTCGCAGTAGCGTATCGACATTAACGTGTTTTCGCCCGAGGGCGTGGGCAGGTTGTCGGCGTTGGCGCGCTACTGCGAAACCAGGGGCGTCCCTAGAAAGGGCGCCTGGTGGCGATGCGGGGGTAGCTCAGCACGGTGGAGCGCGACCTTCCCAAGGTCGATGTCGCGAGTTCGAATCTCGTCCCCCGCTCCAGGTCAAAATCGGCTGCAAGATAGGGCAGAATACCGGAACCCGTACCCGGGACCATCTTTTTGAAATGAATGCCACGCGCGCCATTCATTTTGCACTTCTAGCGCGGGTGTAGCTCAATGGTAGAGCAGAAGCCTTCCAAGCTTATGACGAGGGTTCGATTCCCTTCACCCGCTCCAAATCAAACGGCCTAGACGGCCCTTGACCCGAAACCTGTGCAGGGCGGCTTCATGCCGTGTTATCAGGTCGCATGGCCAGCGTCACGGCTGCCTTGGAAGGTTGGGTGAGCGGCTGAAACCGTCTGCCTCGAAAGCAGAAAGGTCCTCTGGGCCTCCCGAGTTCGAATCTCGGACCTTCCTCCAAATTTTAACAAGAGTGTTCTGTGGGTCGGTGCCCGAGAGGCTGAAGGGGGCAGACTGTAAATCTGTTGTCACAACGTGGCCGCGTTAGTTCGAATCTAACCCGACCCACCAAACGCTTTTGTAGATAAGTAGTCCTACGTTTCTAATGGGGGAGTAGCCAAGCTGGTTAAGGCACTGGATTTTGATTCCAGCATTTCGAAGGTTCGAGTCCTTCCTCCTCTGCCATTTTTTGTTCGGTCGACGCGTCGCGGACGGCTCTTTCCTAAACCGAAGGTTCTTGCTTGGAGGTTCCTGTGACGCAGAGAAATCAACAAGGCGTACTGCTGCATCTGAAGACGCAGCGCAGTGCGCGGTCCTTGACGATGACAGAGACTCGTGTTCGCCAAGTCGAACAGTCGCTTAGGGCAAGGGGCGTGCGCGATGTGCGCCTGTGCTTTGACCCGACGGCGCAGGGACTGCCCGCTAGTGAGGTGCTTCCTAGCGTTTGTACAGTCCTCGAGCAGTACCTGGCAGGCAATTTTGTTCGGATGGGCAAGCTTGGCGATTCACCGAGCTTAGCCCCGGTTTAATCCTGATAGTCGGATAGCTCAGCTGGTCAGAGCACCCGCTTGATAAGCGGGAGGTCCTCGGTTCGACCCCGAGTCCGACTACCATACAACGGCTGGGACGATGCGCGGCTCTTGCAGGACTGCGCAACGGACCTTGGCGTGCGGAAGCAACGGCGTAAGGTCCATCGGCACGGGCTGCAATCCGTGATTCGGTCGCCCCGGGAAGGGGCAATCGACGCGATGACAGCCGCCAAGTTCCGACGAGGCGACGGCCCTCGTTAAAACCGTCGGCCCACGCGGGAATAGCTCAGTTGGTAGAGCGCAACCTTGCCAAGGTTGAGGTCGCGAGTTCGAGACTCGTTTCCCGCTCCATATTTTCCCGGGCTGCACGCAGCGTTTTCCCGCCGTGCTTCCTGTCAAGACGCACGATGCCGAAGTGGCGAAATTTGGGAGACGCGCCTTCAGAGTCAGGTGGACGCATGTCCTTGCGGATTCGAGGCCCGCCTTCGGCACCAACCGACGGAGATTCCGCCGTTCGAAGCAAGCAGCAGCAAAGTAGTATGCAGCACGTTTAGGTGTGGCCTTAGCTCAGCTGGTAGAGCCCGGGATTGTGATTCCCGTGGTCATGGGTTCAAATCCCATAGGCCACCCCTAAACGTAGCTGGGTAACATTGCGCTCGTGGTGGAATTGGTAGACACGCATGGTTGAGGTCCATGTGCTGATTAAAAAGCGTGACGGTTCGAGTCCGTCCGAGCGCACCAGTCCAGAACAGGTTCATTGCCTCGGTAGCTCAGTTTGGTAGAGCAGCGGATTGAAAATCCGTGTGTCACTGGTTCGATTCCAGTCCTTGGCACCAAGTTTTACGAAGCACTGCTTCGATTCCGGGCGAGCACGCAAGGTGTGAGCGGCGCACTGTTAATGCGCATAGAGCGGGGTTCGATTCCCTGGCCCGGAGCCATAACTTCTCCAGTAATCCTAATTTCGTAAACCACAAGCAAGGCGATATTCATGAAGAGCAAACGAAAACGCGGCGCGGCGCGAAAACCCAGCAAAGCACGAAAACACATCGGGGCGTAACTCAATCGGATAGCCGCAAGGCGAGAGTACCGGGCTTTTACCCCGGGAGTTATGGGTTCGAGTCCCATCGCCCCGACCAGTGTGTTCTACAAAGCGGCTGCGAGGTGGCTCCTTCGTACAACGCATTTTCGTAAAGTTTTTCTGGCCGACTACCAATTGGCCGGGTAGGAGCGTCGGGGACTCGCTTCCCCAACGCCAAGCCACCTTTTTCGCGTGGCCATCTGAAGGCAGTCCCGCAACATCCTTTCCGTGCAAGGCCCTTGAGGTCTACTCCGAGAGAGCGACACTTACGCGCTTACCGGCGCGTGCCGAGTGCAAAACGCGAGTACGTGGGAACGGGAGACTGCCCCCATATGGCAAATGCCCATCACCTTTGCGACAGTCCGAGCAGTCGCGGGTCCAACGGCCTGAGGAAAGTCGGGACTGCACAGAGCACGAGTCCGGGCAATGCGGGAGGCGAAAGCCGTCGAACCGCAACCCGGCCGGCAGCAACTCAAACAGGACGCGATGACGCTGCTCGCCGAGCGTCCGGGTTGAGGCATAGTCGAATGACCGCATAAAACAGAATCCCGCTTACGGGGCGGTCGCAATTACGCATCACGGTGTGTGGGGAAGCCCGGGAACCCGCCTGCTTCGGGAGCAGGAGAACGTCAGTTCAAATCTGACCACGCCGACCATAATTTGCATAAACCCTCAACTAACGCCGCATGGCGACAGTTGAGGTCACGCGGGGTAGTAACTTGTTTTGCCGGGAGAGTCCGTATGGCTGACGGTACGAATCAATAAGAGTTACGTTTGGCGCAGCCAGGCGTAGCCCGTGCAGTTCGAAGCTGCATCCCGGCTCCAGTCTTTTGAGAGTCCTCCGTGGGTAGTGGGCAGAGGCAGGCAGAGTAGCTAATTGCACCTGACCGTGATGTCAGGTATCTAAAAGGCTCAGTGGTTACCACCACTGCCCACAGAGCGCTTTCTTTAGGGGTTTCGCCAAGCGGTAAGGCACTGGACTTTGATTCCAGCATGCCCAGGTTCGAATTCTGGAACCCCTGCCATTTTTGCCTTTGTAGCTCAGCGGTAGAGCACTCCCATGGTAAGGGAGAGGTCACGAGTTCGAATCTCGTCTGAGGCTCCATTTCATACGGGTCAGGCGCTGAGCTCCACCGACAGACGGCCGCCGGAACCGGGGAAGATGCATGGAATAGCAGCAGCACATGAGACAGCGGGGAGGGACCACGCGCCCCACGCGGTAAAGGGCAGCATGAGAGATAATTTCGCAGGGGACTAGCTCAATTGGCAGAGCGTGGGTCTCCAAAACCCAAGGTTGGGGGTTCGATGCCCTCGTCCCTTGCCAAATTATTTCGCGGTTTCGCCAGATGCATATCTTGGTTTCAAAGGGTGCTGGAATCCTCTCGCACTCGCCGTTCTCCCGGGGCCGAGGCTGTGACTGGAAGCAGCGCTCGTAAAGCGAAACGAGTACCGGTAACACGGTACGTGGCTGGTAAGGTAGGCGGCGGCATGGTCGCGGATGCACCGGGCCGGCTCTAAGGGGTCGGCAGGGAAGCGCGCTTTCCAACAAAGCCTGCGCCGGAAGTAATGCTCCGGTAGCCGCGTAGGGCGGGTTCGAATCCCGTCGGCCCCTCCAGCATCAAGCAGTACTGAAACAACGCAAGACAACACAACACGGGCGCGTAACTCAGTTGGTAGAGTAGCCGGCTCTTAACCGGTAAGTCGTCAGTTCGAGCCTGACCGCGCCCACCACGCCTCCCAGCCTGCCCGACATGACCGACGGCGCTTGCTTTCCGGCCGCGTGGCCAGTAGTTCCTCGCGCTGCCATGCGCGCCGGCGTTTTTCGGCCGCCACGCCGAGTGGTTGCTGAATCCCATCAAGCAGAGCGTGCAGTAGGGAGGGAGTTTTTCAATCGGGGTGTAGCTCAGCCTGGTAGAGCGCTGCGTTCGGGACGCAGAGGCCGGCAGTTCGAATCTGCCCACCCCGACCATTACCTTAAGGAGCAAACGATGGAACAGTTCATCGCGGATGTGCTGCGCAAAAGCGCCGAGCATCTCGGATTGACCACTGGCTAAGATTGTCGGTGCGCAGCTAAGCGCATCCTTTGCCCAGATGGCTTATGCAAATTGGTACAGCTACGGGACTCAAAATCCCGGCTCTTGTCGGTTCGAGTCCGACTCTGGGTACCACCAAAGCGGTGCAGATTATGTCTTGCACTTTCCTGAGTAGCCGTATCGCACGGCAGCTTGAACCCCGATGGAGCAGTAAATGAACATCAAAGATATGGTCGCGAACGGCCGCAAGGTTCAGTTCGTGCGATTCGCGGACGCTGAACTCTGGTACGTCACAGAGGACGGTTTTGAATTTCCGGTTCCGATTGCGGACACTGGTGAGGCCGCCTTCCTCGCGCAGGACAAAGCGATGCTGTTTATGCGGTACATCCGCAAGCATCTCGCTCTGCTCAGCGAAGCGGGCACGGCGCAGTTTGTGCGGTACAAGGAAGGCGAGCTGTGGTATGTCATCGACGACGGCTTCGAATTTCCTGTCCCGGCCACGGCAGTCAAAGGAACAGTGCTCGCACGAGACAAAGCGCCGTTGTTCGCGCCGTACATCTCTGAGCATCGCAAAATGCTTGACGATGCCCGCGCGACTGCGTCTGCAGAACCGCCAAAGCTCAAAGGTGCTCAGTAGTTTCGATGGACGCGTGCCCGAGAGGCCTAAGGGGCGGGACTGCAAATCCCGTAAAAGCGCAAGCTGTCGTCGGTTCGAATCCGACCGCGTCCTCCATTTACCTGAACAGCTACTTAGCGGGCTAGCAGCGCCCGGTCAGCGGGACGAATATGGAAGAGTGCCAGAGAGGCCTAATGGAGCCGGTTGCTAACCGGATGGGTGTTGAAAGACGCTCCGGGGGTTCGAATCCCTCCTCTTCCGCCAATTTTTGCGAAGGCGCTGTACAATGGGTACTCTCGAAAAATACCTTTACAAATAAGCCGTGGGTATAACACATCAAAAAGGCGCGATAGGTGTCGCCAAGGTTGTCGAGGATTTGACGACTCGAAACGTACAGGCGTTCTTTCCCTTTTCTGGCGACCACCTTCCATACGACATGGTCGCTCTGCACGAGGGCCGCTTCTACAAGGTACAGATTAAGTACCGTGAGTCGCAGTCCGGTCGTTCGGCGATTCGAGTTCCGGCCGGAACCTACTGCATGCCACGCAGCAACGGGCTTCGTGGGCGAAAGTACATGGAAGGCGACTTCGACGTTGCTGCCATTTTCGCTCCCGAGCTGAATGCGGTCCTATATGTCCCGGCCGACATGATTGGCATCAACATCGCGCTCGAACGCCGGACTAGGAGCCCGCATTTCTGGTGGGAAGACTTCCGCACTTTTCCGCCCGTAGCGGTGTCGAAGCGGCCCAGCGGCGACCCGAGTAGGCCCAAGCCGATGCCGATGCCGAGGCTCAGACGAGCTCCCCGCCCCGCCAAAGTGCCGTACGCGCAGCCTACGAAAATCCAATGGCCCGGCAAAGACGAACTAGCAGGAATGCTCAAGCGTGATACGTTGCGAGACATAGCGAAACGCCTCGGGGTATCTGACAATTCAGTACGAAAACGCTGCCTCAACTATGGAATTCCCCTTTTGGGTCGAGGCTACTGGGCAAAAATTTCGGTCCAAACCAACTGAATTTTTCGCAAGGGAACGACGGTCCGCAACGCTTTGGGGACCGGTGTTGAAGGGCGGAACAACCGAAGGGTAAAACGAGCACCAACACCGTTGCAAATAATCTAGGCGTGCCCGGCGCAACCGGATTCGATTGATAAAGCGGCCACGGGTCCGACTCCGGTGCCGCCGGCAAATCGTCATTTAGGATACCTGCGCTACCAACTCCGCAGCGCTGTTTTCGGCGCCGCCGTCACACGTTGCTTCTTGTGAAGAGACTTTCTCAACCATTTCCTTATTGGAGACCAGAATGGAAAACCTCATTCTGGCCGTCGACCGCGCCTTCCAAGCCGACAAATGGATTGACGCGCAGGCGGCCATGAACCTCATCAGCCGGGGCGTCGTGCAGACCAGCTTCGGCGACACCGCGCTAGTGCTTCGCGGCGGCACCAACGCCATCACCGGCAAGCAGTCCGTGATGGAAGTCGGTTCCATCCTCGTCGTCGACACCAAGCAGTATCTGGTGAGCGACTTCGCATACGCCCCGTACGAGCGCGAACTGCTCTTCAAACGCGACCGGTGCATCTGCGCGTACTGCGTGCAGGAGTTCAAGCCGACGCAGCTGACGGTGGAGCACGTACGACCGCAGTGCCAAGGCGGTGAGACGGTCTGGACGAACCTGGTCTCGGCGTGCAAGGCTTGCAACCA
This sequence comes from Paraburkholderia sp. UCT31, assembly GCF_014397655.1. Lineage (NCBI taxonomy): Bacteria > Pseudomonadati > Pseudomonadota > Betaproteobacteria > Burkholderiales > Burkholderiaceae > Paraburkholderia > Paraburkholderia sp. UCT31. The sequence goes on along the minus strand of NZ_VZQP01000037.1, from coordinate 37,012 downwards.
GAAGAAGGGCGGGCGCACCCCTGAGCAGGCCCGTATGGAGCTTGCCTACCTGCCGTACAGCCCCGGCCGCTACGAATGGCTCATCATGAAGAACCGACGCATACTGGGCGACCAGATGGACTTCCTGATGCAGCGCGTGCCGAAGCATAGCCGCCTGCGCAGTTAGGTTCGCATGGTTCGGCGGGACACCGCTTGTCATGAAACCCCGGCAGCTCACGCTGACCGGGGTTTTGTCGTTTGTATCGGGCTACCGTGACGCTACTGTGTCAGCACAATCAGTCGCGATTCGAAGCTGTGGATAGCCGTTCGCCTGCGAGCAAACAGCCAACCAGCGGCAGCGCCTTCTCGCGAAGGTATCGCAATTCCGTTTCGGAGGCGAACTCCTCGGCTTCGCCGGCGTCAACCACGCCGGACGCCTCGCCTAACGCGCGGCACCGTCACCGTCTTTTGAGAACCCGGACTGGCAGCGCTTTGCGCACAACGAATTCCAGACCTTCTAACCGAAGCACCGCCGTGCGATAATCGTAAGTGCATTGCCGAGCGGCAGGTCTTGAATGGTAAAGCTTTTGTAAATGGCCTCGTTACTGGAACGCGTCCGTTGAGCATCAAGGCTCGTAAAGGGCTTTGAGAGAGGTTTTCCTGCAACTGAATTCACCATACCGAAGCGGGAACGCGGCCGGCTTCAGCGAGCCTTGGACTGTGTAGCCGTGGGCGCTGGCTATACTCGCTTTACCGTGAAGAATGAGGACATAACATGAAGCAAAAGAAACCCGTAGAAGGCCAGCAAACGCTCGGACAGGCGTTGAAAGCTATCGAGGCACTCCCCCGGACAATGCAGCCGCAATGCAAGGCCGACGCAAGCGTCCCGGACACGAACGCTGACCTGCTCATGACGGTGGAAGTAAAGCTTTCCTACATCGTGACCATTGCGCAGTCCATGAACGGCCGCAGGCCGATGCCGCTGCAGGGAGAATGGCTCAAGAAGGTCGCGGCCGGTCTGGTCGAAAACTGCATCGATGCAAATGACGGCAAGCTCGCCGTCGAGAATGTCGATGAGGTCACCATTCTCGAACTACGAGACGGGAGCGACAACCTGCTGTTCAGGCCGGTCACCCCAAACGCCGACTAAACCCGCGAAGAAGACGACGTACGCACCGCGCGTTCTGCGTCTTCGCAGCCAAAAAAACAGGAAACCCCTATGGTGGACAAACAGAAGTCGCAGGCAGCACTTAACGGATGGCGTGACGCTATCGCGGTGACACACCAGATGGCGGCGAGCGCAGCTCCGGTTCAAGTCTCCGACGAACCGAAGCGCTATCGCCTCGAGCTGAACGAGCAGCAACTGGAAGACGCCAAAAAAGCGTTCGAACTGTACGCGCGCGTTGGCCTCGGTCAACTCGACATGCTCGTCGACCTTGTCCGCATGGACGTGGTTGTGCGAGCGGGCATCCCGGAGAGCAACGACGAGCGGTATGAGCGCGTCGAAGTCCTTCAGGCGAAGGTTGATGACATGAAGCGACTGTTCACCGGCCATAGCCCGAACGCGTCATATGGCATTCACTCCGAGCACGTGCACGGGAGCGTCAAGCGGGTGTGGGACCTTTACAAGGTCGTCGCGCACACGCGTGCGTGGGAGCACCAGCCCGAGGGCGGCGATGGCGTGCATTTCCGCGCCGTGACGCCGACGGGTGATGCGCCGCCGGCGTCTTTGAGTCGTACATCGGAAGGCAGTGCGGCGTACGTCATCAGCATGAACGACAGCGTTGAACTGGTGCTGACAGCGGCAGAGGGACCCAGCGAGGAGGCGGAGAAGGCCGTTCACCAAAAGATGGCCCAGATGTCCGAGGCCTATTTCGAGAAGAACGGACAGGCGTTTGCCGACCGAGCGGAGTACGAAAGCCGATGCCAGTGGCACGTTCGAACAGTCGGCACCGCGACCCTTAGCTTGTAGGTCCATACGTTTGCTTGATTCCCAAATCCCGTCAAGGTCTGCCTTGGCGGGATTTTTTTTTCGACCGCCCTCCCGCAATAAGCCGGACGGCTCTAGCACCCGCGCCTAACCTGCATTCGTTTCCCGCAAGGGCAAGGTGGCACGCCAGAGCGTCTCGCCGGTTTCGTATAAAATCCAATTGCGGCTGCACAAAACAGCAAAACACAGCACAAGCAAAGGGAAGGAAGGGGCACAAGCTTATGGCGACGGACTCAGCGCTTCGCGCTACTCGCAGCACAAATCTGGCGTTACTCACGGACACGCCAGGAAACAAGGCAAAACTCGCCCGAATGGCGGGCCTTTCCGCGAGTCACATTACACTGATTCTGGCGCTTGAACGGCCGTTTAGCGACGAGCTGGCTTTCGGTCTCGAAACGAACCTTGGTCTGCGTCGTGGTTGGTTCAGTCGACCGCAAAGCGCTGCGACGCTGCCAAGCGCGGTTCTAAAGCGGATAACCGACGAAAAGCCGGCCGCGCCTTTCCCCAAGGAATGTCGGCTCCAACCGGGCAGACGTCCAAATTCGGGGCTGACTGACGCACGAACTCGCGAAGCGCAACGGTTGCAAGCTAACCTGACGCAGGCGAGCGCCCTCAGCGAGCGACTACAACGTCACATCAGAGCGGTGTCGGTGCAGGTCGGGGGCCTTGTAGTCGCGGCGCAATTGCCGCGCGCCTCAAGGACAGATTTTTCGAAGCTGGTCATAGCGCTCGAGAAATTTGAACACCACCTCAACAAGGCAAGGCTTCGGATAAACCACTCGCCGGCATAGGCGCCGTCTGGGCCGACCTTCCGGTCGGCTTGTGGCCTTCAGGGGATTCGGGCATAGGTTGAATTAGGAACCCGGTTTTGCGGGCCTCCGACGGATACCCGGTTTTACCGCTTCGCGCTCGGCGGGATGCCCTGGGCATGACCCGGCTGGACTGACACCCAGCGCACTGCCGGAAACTGCGCACGCAATCGACGCTCAAGCGCGTCAACGGCTGCGATAAGCAGGCTCGCGGAAGACCTCTCATGCATCTCGGCTTTTACAGTCACGGCGATTTCGCGGCCCCACTGCAGCGTTGTGACACGCACGACCTCCTTCACTTCGTCCTGGTGGGCGAGAAAGTCCGCGAGCGCCTTGCGCGTTTCCGCAGAAGCCGACTCGCCGATAATCAGGTCGCGTATCTCTCTAAGCAGAAGGCTCGAAATTCCCATCAGCAGGAGGCCAACGCATAGTGCACCGGCGGCATCGAACAGTGGATTGCCCGTAACGATTGTCAGCAACAGGGCAACCACGGCGATACCAAGCCCCACCAGAGCACCGATGTCCTCTCCTGTGACAATGAGGAGTTCGCTCGAGCGACTTTCCCTGAACCACTGGTACAGGGTCCGTTTGCCGCGCTCTTTCTTCAGTCCGCGCAGAGCACTCGATAGGGAATAGCCTTCCAGAAGAGCCGCGACCACAAGCACCGCGAGGGACAGACCGCCGTGTTCGAGCGCTGTTGGATTCAGGAAGTGTTGATAGGCGGTAAAGACGCTGAAAAGGCCGCCGCCAAAGAACAGGAAGATGGCTACCAGCGCGGCGTAGAAATAAATCGCCTTACCAGCGCCCATTGGATGTTTATCGGTGGCCGGCGCCTGCGAATGACGCATTCCCGTGAGCAGGAGCAGCTGGTTGGCGCAGTCGCAGAAACTGTGCAAGCTTTCGGCTAAGAGTGTGCCGCTCATGGTGAAGGCAGCAGCAGTGCATTTGGCGAGCGCTATGCCGAGATTTGCTGCGAGGGCGGTCTGTACCGCCCGTCTAGGGCCACCATCAAGTGATTGCGACATCGTGCGAGGAGGAGTGGAAGGACATAGTCTAGCGAATGGCGGTTCTGCACGCAAAACACGAAAGTGCATGCCCAGCCATCCCGTCAGCCAAATTCCACCTCGTCAGGTCGCCGCTTATCCTCGAACCACTCCGTCCCCTGAGGTAGGTAGGCGCGAACCCGCGCTTCAAGCGTTCCGACGCTGTCCTCAAGAGAGACGGGAACCTGCTCACCTTGATAGCTCAACTGAAAGGTCCGCTTCATCCACGGCGAACCACCTGCGAGGGCCGCTACGATGTTGTCGTTTTGAAAATGTTTCAACGCCCTGCGTACTGCTTCCTGCAAAGGCACGTCCGCCGGCACGAAGCAGGTGCCGGTCAACGAATCAGCCATTAATGTACCGTCCGAATTCTAAATCCATGCAGCTGCCGACGACTGGCGGGCCGGTTGGTGCAGATACCGGTGCTGAAACACGCCAGCGACCTTCATGCTTTGATTGCCGCCAGCGCCGCGCGTATCGCCGCTACTACCCGCACGCCACGAACGGGACGGCGCTTTACGGCCGTTTCCACAAAGACGAGGTCGCTGGCCGGGTAGGTAGTCGCATGGTAGGTGCCGCCCTGCGTGCGTAGGGTGGAGGGAAACTGCACCGTCCACTTTGTGCAGGCTTTCGACTCGGACACCTTCGTCATAGTCGGGAGCTTCAAGGCTGTCCTCGTTGACGGTTAATTTCGCAGACGCATTGTAACAACAAGTCCAACGAATTTCAGCGAGCTGCACAGAAACCGCGATTCTTCCGTTCTGGTTCACGCGGTCGAACTTGAACAGCTCGACGACCGCGTGCGCATAGCGTCTGGCACGCCTTTCCGGCATTAGACGGACTGTCGAACGCACAGTCTCATTGTGCAATGTACAAGTTTCGACGCGATGACGAAGGACGAACCCGAACGCGGAGTGTCACTGTTCGTGACAGCGGTTCTGGCTTCGGGATGTGCGTGGACAGTTCCACGCCAACCGGCTTAAACAGGCGTGCATCGGGGGCGCTGCCCTCCACGACAACGAGCGCTTGTGCTGCGCGCGGCCGCCGCCGCGCGTTTCGGCAGCGTCGCCGCACCGCTTCTCCCTTCCGAGCTCAAGGAGATTCTGATTGACGCCGACTGCGGACAGAGGGTCGGGAACTTCTCACCCTTTACAAAGCACTTCCGTTCGTTAGCGCTTGGCTACCTTGCGCGGGTACTTTACAATACCGCGCTTTACAGCCTAATTTGCAAAACCTCCGTGGCCGAGGCCGTCTCCCTTGGCGTTGTTACGTCCGGCGGGATGAAAGATTGGGAAGGAACCAGAGGACGACAAAGATGCTCATTGAACCGCGTGAAATCGCCCCCGACTTCAAGAAGAGGTGGGGAAAAGAGACGCTGGAAATCCTACGACGCGCGTCGGACCTCTGGCTGGGGCTTGCCATTGCGTTTGCCGGCCTCGACTTCGTGCTCTTCCCGATTTTCGGCTTCGGGATGGCGATTGTCGGTATGTTTCAGGCCTTTGTTGTGTTCCACCTTGCACAGGTGGTGGCTGACCGGCGAGCTGGCCTTGCCGACCTGCGGGCGGCTTGGCGCCATGCGGGGCCGCGTACCCTGGCTTGCGCAAAGGGAGTAAGCCGGATTGCCTGCGGCATTTCACTCGTCTCGGTAGCGATTCACCTCATCCAATTGCACGCAGCCGGTCGAACAATGCTGGGTGAGCTGGAACAATTCGATTTCGCAAGTTGGTCGTCCTGGCTTGTAGCAAGCCAGTCTCCGCTCGGCTGTGAAGGCTACGCAGCTGCGTGGTTGTATGCCTGCGGCGGCACTTTCTTTCTAGGCTTGGCCACTAATCACGGGCTGAGCGAGCGTCGCCTGATTCATAGCCTGTCCTTTCGGGCTTACCGCAAGAACCCGGCAGCAACTTCCTTCCTCGTCCAGGGGTCTCTGGTCGTTCTCATCATAGGCTATTTCGTCCCTCCGCTCGGACCCGTGGTGATGCTTGTGTACCCAATTTTCTGCTTCGTCGTTTATCGAGACTTTTTCGAGCACGGCAATGGCAACAAGCGCCTTGCAACGGTCGCCCGCGAAATCGCGGTAGCGCTGCCGCAAGCCACCTGAGGATAAATCGCCATATGTGGGCACGATACAAATCCCATTCCCGTGTGCGCGCCGCTTCAGGGGGGCCGCCCCCTCCGCATTCGCGCCCTGGCGCCGAGTGACATCAGACAGTCTTTGAATCGAGGAATCAACGAAATGACAGAAGCGCTCGTCGAATATATCAAGGAAGAGCACACGGAAGTCCGTCGACAACGGGTGGAAGCCGCTCCCCACGCCCGAACCGTATGGCTGCGCGTGGGTGTTCAACAGTTTTGCGTCACACCGCAATACGTCGAGACAGCCGACGAGGCTGAATTCATGCGGGATATGCTCGCAAGCGCACTCGGCCACCTTGTGCAGGATGGGCTGCCTTATGTGCTACCCGCCGGCGAGCTGCGGCCAGAAGACGTCAGCCGCGCCGCCGAACTCGCGTCATTCTTTGAAAACTCCGAGCGTGTCGTCGTCAGTCGCAGCGACGGCGCACTGCTACGCAAGCTCATCCGACTGGCGAGCGCCGCCAGCGCGACCTAACAACACCGAACCCCAACCTAGCGGAGCTTGATGATGAAAATCACTGACATAAACGAACCGACGCCGCTTACGCTCGGTGAGATACAGGCGCTTGTCCGCAAGCAAAAACGCAAGCTTTGCATTGGGGCTGCCACGGGATTCTTTATCCCGGCCAGCGGCATCTGGGCAGCGCTTTGGAGGCTCGCTGTTTTGGGCGAAGTGCAGGGCTGGATAGCGCTGACAGCGGTGCTTATAGGCCTTTTGCTGACCGTGCTCTTCATGGCCACACTCGTCGAATACCGCGATACCAGCCGACATCTTCAAGGCTCCCATTGTGATGCAATGCTTGAACTCCTTAAAGTGACGACAGGGGGCGCAGCCTATCGAGACGCGGTGCTTGCGCAAGGTCGCCAGTTCCTCATCCACGACCTCGACCTATTCCGGAGATTGCACGACGAAGGCCGGCAACATGCTTATGCGAATGCCTGCCGTGCCCTGCACGGTCTGGATGCGGTTGCCAACTGACCGCCGAGAAGGGGCTTCGCTGCCGATTTGTAAAATGCAATTGTTGCTTTTGTAAAGCGGCCCTGTATAATTATTCGGCAGCCCCTTCGCTTATCGCGCAGCATGCTGGGCCGGGGGGTTGCGGCGCCATGGGGCGCTCATCACGTTAAGAAAAGTTGTCAAACATAATCGCATACCGCGAAAGAGGCCAATCCGTCATGATGAAGAAAGCACTGCTTGCTGCCGTTGCCTTGTCAACGCTCGCCCTCACTGGTTGTGGCGGCATGAACAGCTATCTCGCCGAACGCCGCGAGACGACCGAGATGTATCATATTTTCGACGCGCGCGGCGCTGCAAGTGTCGACACCGTCATCAAGGCGGCGACCGACGGCCTCACGCGCAACACCAATGCGGTGTCCACGGACCGCCCGCTGAACCTGCACGCATCGAAGACCTTGCCGAAAACGCCGGGCCGCTTCGACGTGGTCGACGTCGCTGACGCGTTCAAGGGCACCGGCATGGGCGCCATGCTCGCACTTTCACAGAATAACGCGGGCATGCGCGGCCTGAAGCAGGCGAAGTGCGACGGCGCGGTCTGGACAGCCAAGGCGGTTCGCGACATCACCGGCTCCAACCGCCTCGACCTGTATGTCTGCCTCTACCAGTATGCCGGCGGCTATCAGCTGGACATGTACGCCGACTTCATCAAGGCGGAAGGTGGCGTGATGGGCTTTACCCGCGATATCGCCTATGGCATTGCAGGTACGCCGGAGCAGTGGGTCAACAAGACCATTGTGGATACCGTTCGCTCCGTCGAGCAAGCCACTCATGCGAAGGTCACTCATGTGGAAGGTCAGCCGGCAATCGGCGACCTCCCGTGGACCGACAAGTACGAGTCCGCCTCCAAGTAACCTTGCATCGCGGGCCGGCTAGTCCGGCCCAGCCCGCATGCCGGGCGCTGACCTTTCCGCCGTCAAGACCCGCCTATACCGTATGCGAGAGGCAGTCGAAGGGCATCGGCCAGAAAACGTCGAGCAGCTGGGTATGCAGGCTTGCCGCGACCTCCACGGTATTCCATCGGTCGGCCTGCCCACATAGGATTTCCCTCGATGCTTCCAAACCCTAAAGCTCCGACTCCGCTTAGCGCGGAAGCTGTCCGCCGCAAGCGGAAGCTGGCATGGCTGGGGCGGGCCTCTCTCGCCGCAGCCTTTCTGGCCGCTGTGGCAGCTGCTGTCCTATTGCTCCGTTCAACTACCCCAGCAGGTGAGCTCGACAGCGCGGACGTCGCCCGAGTGCTCGGCGGCGCTCTGCTGCTCGGAATACTGCTGTTTTTTGTTGATGACGAGTTCATTGCCGAGAAGCTCTGGCAGTTCGACCCACTCGACGACATCGAGGCGAAGCAGATGCTAAAGCTTTGCACCGGCTCCTCTGCGGGCCGCGCCTTTCGCTTGACCGTCGTGGCCGAAGGGCGGGAGTTCGTGCGGCACGACCTGATTGCGCTTTCCAATTGGGACAAGGAAGGGCCGAGTCGCGAGTTGCATGGAGTCGCCGCCTGACGGTCGCTACTTTCTCTCTGCCCTTACGAATGGAGTCTATGTGAAGCTTGTTATTCTTGAAAGCCCGTTTGCTGGCGACGTGGAGCGCAATATCAAGTACGCTCGCGCAGCGGTGCGAGATTCCCTGCTCCGAGGAGAGGCGCCTATCGCGTCGCACTTACTGTACACACAGGATGGTGTGCTGAACGACGACATTCCCGAAGAACGTCAGCACGGCATCGATGCGGGCCTGGCCTGGCGGGAAGTCTCGCACGGTACCGTGGTCTACACCGATTTCGGATTTTCGCGCGGCATGGAATATGGCATGGCGCGCGCACGGGAGTCGGGTAAGACAGTGGAGCTGCGAACGCTGCCTCCGGAGGTGCTTGCCGAACTCTTCCCGGAAGTCATGGCGAACCTGGCCAGAATATCCCTTGAAAGAAAGGCTCAGCCACTCTTTCCTTCCTCGCAGGAGTTATCGAATGACCCATCATCGTGAACCCGCGACTAGCTGGACTCGACTGGCGCGCGCTGCTGATTCCCTCCCGGGACCAAACGCCGCTCTATAACGCGGTGACCGTTGTCACCTTTGGCGGGTGGGCTATTTTCATGTCGGCTATCCTGTGTGGCCTCGCGCTTCTGCTGCTCACCGGCGTCCAAACCAAGCCTCTCTGGCTTCGATATGCAGGCGGGATAGGCGCGGTCTCCTTCGCCGTTGGCGTGCTCGCCAATGTCGTTTGCTCATTCTGGTTCTACCGCACGTACTTTCCCGCGACGGATTGCCGTCACGCCGGCTAAAGACTCTGCGGCTAGCGCCCCGAGAAGACGCGCTGGCATAAAGAAAAACGCGAGGCAACATCGCCTCGCGTTCAAATCAAACTTCGTACACCCATATGCGCTGGCCGTGACCGGTCCAGCCAAACGACATCGTTGAACATCCGTCCTTCGGTTGCTCCACGCGGCCGGGGTACGGGGTCTCATTAAACTCACTCGCGAATTTTTGTGCAGCACCCATGTGCGACGCTGCCTGGATGGCCCGTTCTTCGCGCACTGTGTGATTTTCGCCCGTGTGTGCGACAACACGGAAATTTCGGATAAGCGAAAGCATAGATTCCTCAAGTTGGTGGCCTCAAGACCGTGTAGCCAACATACCGTCTTTTGCGGTCGACCGCACTGTGTGTGCGCGAACACTTCGAACAAAGTTACTAGTCCTCTCGCGGGATGACGAGGGAACGCCTCGTCAACAATCACGAGTAACGTCGGAGTGGCCCATGCCTCATCCCGTTTTGAAAGAGCTTCTCTCACACTCGGTCACGGACCCGGGTGCCGACGCCGAGCATCTCGTCGCCCATGTTCTCTCGCACCGGCGGTTCGAGCTCATTGCCGAAGTCGACGAACCGCGCCGCCGCTTCGACGCGACCTCGGTGTCCGAACTCATGAACGACCGGTTCCGGGCTACCGACGAATCCAGCGGACGGCAGATTCTATCGTCCGGCTACCGCCTGGCCGGCGCGCTCGTCGCGCAACGCACGCTCAGGGCGTGGCAAGCATGGGTCGCGGCGCCAGAAAGACTAGCTGAAACCAACAGGGACGACTACCTGTGGGCAGCGGCCAGCCCTGCGGATATGCACCAGCTCTCCGACTGGGGCGAGTGGGTAGCCCGCAAGACGCTCGATGCGGTGCGCGACCGGTCGGTGCTGTCACTCTTCGAGCGCGACTACGAGGAGGGCGTCGACTTTCTGGTCTTGAACTGGCGCGCCACACCGGAAGGCATGGTTCCACCGGGCCAGCGACGCACGGCGCCGAGTCCTTTCTGGTACGGCGGCGCTCCAGCAAGGCCGGCCGGCGGTGCGCGTGTCGAAATCGATGCGCTCGACGCAGAGCTGAGCCGCTACGACCGCGACAAGCCGCTTGCGTTCAGAGAAAAGGTCGGGCCGTATCTGTTGACAATGACGAGCCGGGATAAGCATCCGCAAGTGGGCGAGGAGTCACTCACGGAGGTCCTTGCAGTCTTCAACGACGCAAGCACCGACGAGTTGGTCGCAGGGCTACGCCTGACCCTGCTGCAGGTGCCCGACGTTGGTAGTCTCGCGGACCTGGCGTACGTGCTGGATGCTCACTCAAGCGAAATGCTCTCGCTTGCGCTCGCTTCGGGCGAAGCGCTGGGCGCAGACGAGGCCGTCGTCATGTTCTCGCAGTATCGAGTCGCGTACGTCAGTCTCTGGGAAGTCAGGAAACAGTTGCGCGGTAAAGGCGTCGGTGCCGCGCTACTTCGTGCTGCGCTTGTACGTCTTCCCTCGTCGAAGCACCAGACCGCTCTTTGCATCGCTCCCGAGCCGTATCAGGCACGCTCGGTCTGCTACGACAAGCTGCCTTGCTCGCTAAAGCGGCACCTGGATGCGCCGGCGGCGCGCCTGGCGAACTACCTCTATCGGATTGTCTCGAATCCGACGTTCCCCGCCGAGCAGGTCTTCATGGTGCCGATGGCAAAGCATTCTGGAGGAGGTCCGTTGGACGACGCGATACGGCTCGCGACGTGCACTGCCGCCCATTTTTCTTTTGGGTAGCGTAGGATTCCACGTTCGGCGGGGGAGGTCCGGCGGACAGGGCTCACAACCCCGTCATTTCGAATTCAGCCCGTCGGGCGAGTGTCCTACTTGAGGCAAACTTTCTGAAAGGCCACACGCCGTTGAGCACGGCGGCGCGGGCCGACGTGGTCGATATCAAGGAAACCTAAAGCAGACTATCTGCGCTACGCCTTTCTCATTTAATGAACTTTCCGGCGATTTCAAGGATGTGTGCCCAAGCATCACCAGAAATTCCCGCGAACGTCAGGAATATGCTACTAAGCGTCAACAGTGCCCGCTTGCTTTCTATTATTTTGTGTCTAGGTAAATTGTAAAGCAGCCGTTCCATAATTGGCCAAATAATTCTATGAAGCGTCAGTATTCCAGCAATTATTGCTATTAGAAACGTCCATGTGCCTGTTAAAAGGGCGGCGCCTATTGTTATCGCCAGAAGCAGAAACCTTGAAATAGCGTCGTGAAAACCAAAGCGGCCGGCCGCTGAAACTTCCAAATACAATGTCAAAATAGTAATAAACCATGCGCCTGTAAGGCCGATTGCAAGCGGCCATTCCGATTCCATTTCAATTGTCAAAGTAGCCATGCGACGCAATAGATATGCGGAGGCGAGGATAAACAGCACTACGGTTACGAGCCCAAGAATCAACGTTATCGATTGTGCGACTGGATGTGGCTGGTTGACACCTAGGGTATGCCTGGGCGAGCGAGGCGAAAAAACTATACTTCCTGCGAAATAGAAGACGCTAATAAGTGCAAGGTAGTAGATAATCGTTGTCAAAGACAAACGCGAAGTATATTCGCGAGCGTGAAGGGTGACGGTTGTGAAAATTGAGTATAGTCTGTACGTGAAATAGGTGCAGCATGCACCGAAAAGCAAAAACAGTAAAATTAAACTCGTCGGCAGATGTAAATATGCAATCAACGCTGGCGTCGAAGTTGATTCGGCAGCGGCTAAAACCGCGTTACCGAAGCCTAATGTTAAAAGTAAAACCTGGGCCAACCCAAATACATATACAAATAATTCGAATGCAACGCATATTGCATGGCGCGACCAGACATTTGAGCTGAACAATCTATCAAATACATCTCTGACTTTGGTCACTGCAAAGGTGGAAATTTCCGTCTGCTTGGAGATGACCGTGCCGTGCAACTTAGTAAAGTCCAGCCACCAGTTTTCGAGCTTATTTTGGATGGCCTTCTCTTCATCCTCATAGATGAACAACCCTGCATAAAGAAGCAGGGCACCGGTGGCACCGGATAAGATGCGAAGTGTGAGGTCTCCCCAGTTCACCGTGCCTCCGGTTGAGCCAGTAGGGTCAACATTTTTCGAAACTCATGATACGGCCTTCGTTCGCAAATTGCGCGTCCACTTCGCCTGACCAGCCACATCGCACCAGCGGGTCTAACCCGCCTGACGCGCCCGCAGCGCCGCGACTAGCAGAAATCCCGGCTGCTCGTGCGCAACGTGCCGAGCAGAGCGGAAAAGTCCACCAGGCGTTGAGCCACCAGGTGCCGCACGTCGCCCTCGCATTGCCAAACGCCATAGACCGCAAGAAGCGAGGCGCCAAGGGCTTCCTTGCGGAACCGCTCGAGTACAGACTCCCAGACAATTACATTGACCGAACCCGTCTCGTCCTCGAGCGTCATGAACATCACGCCGTTCGCCGTCCCCGGGCGCTGTCGTACCGTGACAAGTCCGCATCCGCGCGCAAGCCGTCCGTTAGGGAATTTGAAAAGGGTCTCGGCCGGCAGCAGCCGTTCCTTGAGAAGCTTCGGACGCAGAAGCGCGAGCGGGTGCCGGTGCAGCGTCAATCCCATCGACCGGTAATCGGCGACGATTTCCTCGGCTTCGCTCGGCGCGGCCAGAACGGGGCGCTCCTCCTCAGGCTGTGTCACGCGCAGTAGGTCCTTGTCAGGCACAGCTGCAGCGGCGGCCCACAATGCGTCGCGCCGATGACCAGAAAGCGAATTCAGCGCGTCGGCGCCGGCGAGAACCTGAAGGTCGTGTTTATCGAGCTGGGCACGCCGGGCGAGGTCGGCCACATCCACGAAAGTCCGAACGGCACGCGCGGTCTCAATGCGCTCGGCGCTGGCGGCGCGCATCCCGCTGATAACCGACAGGCCCAATCGGACGGCCGGCGACTGCGCGCCGCCCTCGAGCACTGAGTCCCAACCGCTCACTGTCACGTCGACAGGGAGCACGTCGACGCGATGGCGCTTCGCGTCCTGGATAAGCTGGGAGGGCGAATAGAAGCCCATCGGCTGACTGTTGAGCATCGCGCACAGGAAAGCCTGCGGCTCGTGGCACTTGAGCCAGCTGCTTGCATAGACGAGGAGGGCGAAGCTCGCCGCATGACTCTCCGGGAAGCCGTACTCGCCAAACCCCTGTATCTGGCTGAATATGGACTCGGCAAACTCACGGTCGTAGCCGCGCTCGAGCATGCCATCGACGATGCGCGAGTAGTAGTGCTCAAGGCCTCCCTTACGTTTCCACGCCGCCATTGCTCGGCGCAGCTGGTCGGCTTCACCGGCTGAAAACCCGGCAGCGAGCATCGCGACCTGCATCACCTGCTCCTGGAAAATCGGTACGCCGAGCGTGCGGGCGAGGGCCTTTTCCATGTCCGGGCTCGGGTAGCTGACAGGTTCCTTGCCCTGGCGCCGGCGCAGGTACGGATGCACCATCCCGCCCTGCACCGGGCCGGGTCGCACGATGGCTACCTCGATGACGAGGTCGTAGAACACCCGGGGCTGCAGGCGCGGCAGCATGCTCATCTGTGCGCGCGACTCAATTTGGAACACCCCGACTGTGTCCGCCTTACAAATCATCTCGTAAGTCTCGTCGTCCTCCGCCGGAATGTCCTGCAGCTCAAACAGCTGACCGCGCCGTTGTGAGACGAGTGCGAGCGCCCGGCGGATGGCCGACAGCATGCCGAGTGCAAGGATGTCGATTTTGAGGAGCCCAAGCGCCTCGAGGTCGTCCTTGTCCCACTGGATGACGCTTCGGTCCGGCATCGCCGCATTCTCGATGGGCACCATGCGCGACAGCTTTCCCCGGCTGATGACGAAACCGCCCGAGTGCTGGGACAGGTGGCGCGGAAAGCCCAGAAGCTGCGCGGCGAGTGCGGCCCATTGCTTGATGAGCGGAGCCTCCGGGTCCAGACCGGACTCCTTGAAGCGCTCGAGCAAGTCACTGCTGGAATCAAACCAGTGATGGGCTTTGGCGACCCGGTCGACGATATCGAGGTCGACGTTCAGTGCCTTGCCGGCCTCGCGTAAAGCGCTCTTCGGTCGATAGGTGGCCACCGCCGCAGCGAGGGCGGCGCGGTGCCGGCCGTACTTGCCATAGATGTACTGGATGACCTCTTCGCGACGCTGATGCTCAAAGTCGATATCAATATCCGGGGGCTCGCCGCGTTCCTTCGAAATGAAGCGCTCGAACAGCATGTTGCCGCGCGCGGGGTCCACCTCAGTGACTCCGAGGCAGAAACAAACAGCGGAATTCGCCGCCGACCCGCGTCCCTGACAGAGAATGTTCTGGCTTCGCGCGAAACGGACGATGTCGTAGACCGTCAGAAAGTACGGCTCATACTTCAATTCGCCAATAAGCTGCAGCTCGTGCTCCAGTTGCACCTGGACCGAGTGAGGGATGCCTTGTGCGAACCGGCGGCGCGCGCCGGCATAGGTCTCTTCCCGGAGATAGGCAGCGGCGGTGTAGCCGACGGGCACGAGTTCATCCGGGTACTCGTAGCGCAACTCGTCGAGCGAGAAGGTGCATTGCTCGGCGATTCTCACGGTCTCCTCGAGCGCGCGGCGCGGATAGATGTTCGCGAGGCGCAAGCGGGAGCGCAGATGTCCCTCCGCGTTTGGCGCGAGGTCGTACCCGCACTTCTCAATCGGCCGGCCAACTCGAATTGAGGTCAGGGTGTCCTGCAGCGGCTTGCGCGAGCGCACATGCATGCAAACCTGACCGGTCGCGACCACCGCAAGTCCCGCGCGCGCCGCCGAGCGCTCGACCGCGCCTCGGTGCAGGTCGTCCATCGCGCGTTGCAGAAGCGTGAGCTCGACCCAGCTTCGCCCCGGGAAGCTCCGCGCAACCCATGCCGCGTCTTTCGTGAGCTGTTCTTCGCGCGCGGGAAAATCCGGCACAAGGATGATGAGGCAGTCGGGCAGCCCTTTGAGGTGCTCATAGGGCGGCGCCGGCGCCTCGAGGTCGGCCGCCTTGAGCAGGTAGGCACCCTTGGCCGTTCTGGTGCGGGCAAGCGTGATGAGTTCGGACAGATTGCCGTAACCCTCGCGGTTTTGCGCGAGCGCAACGAAGGCAGGCCCGGGCCGACCATCATCGTCCGCTAGCCGGAAGAAGGAACCGATGATTAGAGGCAGGGCCGCCGCCTTCGCCGGCGCATGTGCGCGCACCACGCCAGC
Source organism: Paraburkholderia sp. UCT31 (assembly GCF_014397655.1). NCBI lineage: Bacteria > Pseudomonadati > Pseudomonadota > Betaproteobacteria > Burkholderiales > Burkholderiaceae > Paraburkholderia > Paraburkholderia sp. UCT31. The sequence continues at coordinate 21,558 of NZ_VZQP01000037.1, read as the reverse complement.
GAGCGAGCACTCGTCCGTGATGGCGAGTGCGCTGTACCCAAGTTGTACGGCGCGCTCTACCAGCTCCTCAGCGTGAGAAGCCCCATGCAGGAACGAGAAATTCGTTGCGCAGTGGAGTTCGGCGTAGGGCGGAAGAACCGAGCCGTACACCGGGTCGGCTTGCGTGTCGCGCGGCATCATCGAGATTTTGAACGTTGTTCGCCGACGGGGAGATGGAGCAAAATAGCCACTATGGACGTCCTGTTAGATGTGGTGATTGCATCACTTCGCGGCCTACGGCTAGCCAAACAGTCCATGCAGGAACCAGCGGGGGTCATCCTCATCCCGGCTTGAAACTCGTTCCCGGAAAATCCAGTAGTACGCGAAGTCCTCCCCCTGCGCGACAAAGTAATCGCGCGTCACCATCTCCCCGTCGTGCCAGCCGGCTTCAATGCGCTCGGGAGGCGAGACCGTCCGCAGCGGCGACCCGTAAAACGGTCGGTGCTGGCGCGTCAGAAGTTGGACCGGGTTCTCCAGCAGCCACGCGGGGCGAGGAAGGTCGCCGGGCGGCGGGATAAGCTTCTCGGCGTCGGCGAGCGGCACCCATCGGTTCGCAGTCTCCGGCCGATGGTCCGCCACAGGCGCAGGCCGGAGCACCTTGTCCGCGCCCAGTCTCGCAACCAGCAGTTCGAGAAGGCGGTTGTGGTCTTCCTTCGACCCTCCGGGCTGAGGAAAGAGTTCTTCGCTCGGCGGCGCGGCAGCCTGCACGTCTTTGGCCTCGAGTCGGATGGCGATGACAGGCGCTACCAGCGTGATACGGCCCAGTCGCTCCTTCAGGAGGCGCACCAGATGGCGGTCTTCCCACGTCGGCTCCGCCAACGCAACGTCCACGGCAGTCGGCGGCGCGGCTTCGCGTCCGCGTTCGTGCTCCAGATACAGGATGAAACGCGTCATGACCAACTGGCGCGCCACCAGCCACCCGGACAACTGTGAGATAAGCCGCTGGCCGGCGAACAGCACGGCTTCCGCGTGTTCCACGCGGTCGGGCAGCTCCAGCCGGGCATCGAAGACCGGGGGCGTTTGCAGCCATTCGAACAATTCGGGCGCTTCCCCCAAGGCGGCGTCCAGCGCGTCGAGTAGGCCGTCGCCGCAGCGGCGCTTGAGACCCGCTCGCGGCAGTTTCCGCAATTCTCCGATGCTGTTGCAGCCAATGCCCTCGAACCAGTCAGCGTACTTGCGCGCCGCCGGTAGCAGCGTCACCGGGAGTCGGTCCAGTGCCCGCTCCAGACTCCTCTGAGATATCACGCGGCCGCCGCCTATGCGCGCGAGCAGCCACGCGCCTTGACCGGTGGGTGCCGTGCTGAAAGAAAACGTAAAACCGAAACGAAGCAGCACCGTCTTCACGAGCTGACACACCCTCAGCGCGCCGCCAAAGAGACGCAGGCTGGCGGACACGTCCATCAGGATTGTCGTTTCATCGCTGATGACAACGAGAGGCGTGAACTGCATCAGTGCTAGGGCGACGTCCCTGGCTGCTTCTTCTTCTCTCGCCTCCGAGCGCTCGAACAGCAGCGTGTCAGGGGCGAGCGTCAGCACGCCACCACGCTTCATGCCGGGGCGTAAGCCCGTGTCGCGCGCGGAGGTGTCGCAGAGAATGACGCGGTCGCGCTCGAGCACGGCCGCACCAGCTTCAGTCGTGCGTGACCAGCTCGGCCGGAATACCTCAAGAGGCAGGCGCGGCAGGTGCACGCCAATCCATAGGCGCATGGCAGACCGTTCAGAAATTCGCAGCCAAAAAAACTGGCCGACACGCGCGCGAGGCTCCGCCGCAGACGTCCCGGGTCTTCATGCGGAACGACTGCCGGGAAGGAAGATGCGCTGATTCAGAATGCATGAAAGTCAAAAACTGTATGGATAAACAGTATCATAAGCCCAAAGACAAACGACTGCGCCCTGCGACTGCATCGACCGCCTTTGCCCGCGCGGCGAGGCCGCACTAGGCAAACTCTGGAGGGTGACCCAGCACGCTTCGCTAGGGCCAGCATCGGGGATTAACGGCTTGCCACCTTGAGGCCATTGGGCTCTCAAGCGCGAGCGGGGCGACCGTTCCAGCCAGGCGCTCAGCAGCGAGGGCGTCAACTGTACGCATGAGGGCGCTCAGGTCAGCCGGCTTTCGAAAAAACGCAGACCAGCAAGGGGGCCCGTGCCCGGGTTCGGGCATGGCGGACAACAGAATAATCGGCAGGTGCGCCAGCGCGGGGTTACATCTGACGTGCCTGCATAGCTCTGCACCGTCCATTTCGGGCATTTGCCAGTCGGTGATAATCAACCGGGGAATCCCACGTAGAAGTTTGTTCAACGCGTCCGCACCGTTTCTTGCCAGCACGACGTGGTGGCCCCTTCCTTCAAGAGACAACTGCAGAGACCAGAGACTTTCGGAGTCGTCATCGACGAGAAGAACGGTATGCATGACAGGAACACTGGTGAGCGGCCTTGGCGGTGTCGCAACAGCCATGCCCCGAACGTCCGACGGCCGCCGGTTACGGCGTCACCATGCGTCCGTCGCCGCAAGCCAATTGCCAGGGAACTCAGAAAGACTCCGCTGTCCCGTGGTGATGCCGTCGGGGCTTGTGATTCGAAGCAGAAGCGGCGTTAAGCGCAGCTTTTTATTGGCGGCCGGCGCGTTTCGCTCTATTCGTGGGTGGCAAACTCCAGCGGGGCAACAGGCGTAGATGTCCCGGGAGCACGCCAATCCATAGGCGCATTCTTGTCCAGCAAAGAAGGCGAGGGGAGGACGGACAGAACAAGCGGCTCGTGCCGCAGCGGCCCGCGTCGTTTCACAAAGTCAATGGACAGGCCGTCCGCTACAGGGCGCAGAGCTAACCGCAAGGGCGACGGAGACGCGTCCTGAGCGGCTGGAAGCGGTCGAATCATGAAAAAAAGCGTTTCCGAGGACTGGGCCGCCAGATGCAACCGCCGCAGCGACTCGGCCCGCATGTGGTTTTGCCAGAAAACCAGCGTGCTGCACGTGCCAGCGCGCAGGATTTGCTCGGCAGCCCACAGCGCGTCGGCGGTCCGCTCAGGCCGCATGACGAGGCAACGCTCGAGAGGAATGCCCCAGTTCGCCAGTGCCAGTGAATTGGGCAGGTGCGGCGGCTGAACCAGGGCAACCGGGCCTTTGCCGGACGCGCGGAGGACTGGTTCAAGCAGCCGCAACTCGCCGATGCCTTGCTGCTGTACCAGCAGGTCAACAAGAGCGCCCACCGGCCACCCACCACCCGGGAGTTCGCCCGAGAGCGCTGGATACCCCGTTTCGACGCACCGGCCGTCGCCGCGCGCGAGCTGCGACGCCCGCCAAAGCGACGGGTGTATCGATTCGGGATTGGCGACAGCAGCTAGCATTGGAAGGAAAAAGCTGTATGTATAAACAGTATTCTAATCCCTTTTCGAGGCGCGGTCTTGGTCGAGAACGACTTCGTCGGGACCTCAACGCTGCAGCACATACTGAACCCGGAACTCCTAAGCGCCACATCGCCTTTTCTGCTTGCTAGAATCGCCGAACCGCGACTCCCCGATGGCCCGCCAATGCTAGTCGACTTGCGAAGATGCTGGAATATAGGGGTCACATTCTTGCTCTTCGCGCTACCTTTCCTGCTTGGCTTGTATGAATCTGCGTTTCGCGGCGTGGCGGGCGAAGAATCCCAGAGGTTTCTAGCGCCGTCGCTAGTATCGGCGGGGCTGGGATTGCTGCTGCCGTGCCTGTCAATTGGCCCAAAGCCGCCGCCCGGCCGGACAACTGGAAGCTCCCCTGACGCACGGGCGCGCCGGGACTACAATTGGAACGCGGCGGTTCTCATCATCGCTGTGATGCTGGGCTTGGTTGGGTCGCTGCTGTGGACTGCTTCGCTGGAATACTCAATGAAGGGAACTTTCCCGCTTTGGTGGCCCGAGTGGGGATTCGGTGGCTGGCTTGGGAGCCGGCTCGGCGTCGCGGGAACCGAAGTCGTGGCCTACTATCTCTTGACCATAGTGGCGGCACTTGCCAAGCTAGCGAGACCCGCATGAGCCTATTTTCCTTCGCCGGGGATAATCCGGCGCTCGTCATACTACCGGCCATAGGCCTGGTGCTCGCTGCGGCCGTTGTTCGGCTGAAGAGCCGCTACGTTAACGAAGGCATACTGTTTCGGTCACGGCGAGAGGGCGCAAGGGATGAGGTCGGATTAAACGAAGGCCCTGACAATCGCGTTTTCCTCCACCGCTACGCTGACCCCGACTTGACTGCTGCAGGCCCACGCGCAGGAAAAGCCGCACTAGAAGCGCTGTTTTTGCAGTGTTTTGCAGTAGACCGTGAATTCGCTGAATGGGACCGCATTGCTACGCAGAGCTCTGAGCCGAAGGACTTGGCGGCGGAAGAACTAAGCAAAGGGCTGTCGACGCTAATGGCTCAGTACGACGCGGTGAAAGGGTTTATGGACGAGGCCTTGATGACTCAACGCATTGTGGCCACGGGGCTGTGGCGAAATCATCCTGACGCGTCAACGGCGGAGTGGGTCCGAGCCTTCTACCAGAAGCAGGCCGACGTGGAAGCCCTCACCCGGGCACTGCGTCAACATGCGCGAACAGTGCCACAAGCGCAAGACCCTGGCGAGACTCGCAAAGCCCGGGATGTTTTGCGCTCTCTAAGGGACTTGCTCCAGGACATTGTGCGGGGCGATATGGCGTCGGCACAGCCCTCTCGCTAGGGGGCTTTCTCGACGTCAACCGAGCTGGAGACAGGGTTCCTGTCTCGCTCCATCCAAACGTAGCGCTTGCGCGAGGCTTGGGTGGGAGTAGTTCATAAGACAACGGTTAAATACCCTTCGGCAGGAAATTGGTCATACGTCCGTCGGCCGCGCCGCCACGGGAAAACTCCACCTGCGCGCTGAACGTGCGCTTCTTCTTCGACAGGCCTTTCGCCGTAATGGGCACCTGTGCGAACCAGAAACCTGAGTGCGTCTCCAGTATAAACGCCGCGACGTCGAGCCGGTGCGGGGATGCACTCACCGACCCGTAACGTTCGACGATTTCCCGATATTGAGACATTTTCGACGGCGGAAGTCCCCATGCATCCTGGACGAGGAGAACGAAATCTGCGTTGCTCATCTCCGCCACCTGTCGCACATGGGCAGCGGCCGCGTCCTTCGCTTGCTCAGAACGCGTGTCAAACTGGATGGGGATAACCTCAGGAATCGACGAGTTACCGACGAATGCGAAGCTAACAAGATGCCCGTCCTCCTCGAGATTGGCGCGTGCCTGCCGTACGATGTTGACGACGAAGGGTTGCAGGTGCGCAGGAATCGGCTCGTAGGCCATAGACGAAAGGACGAAGACTTAAACCGCCTATGGTACCAAGGCGATGAGGCTGTGAGCAGCCTGTCACCCTAACTCACGGATTGCAGGAATCCAACTTTGCGCAATACCGTTCCAGCGCAGACGCCGGCAATCAACGAGCTCGGGCAGCGGGATTTCATCGAGCAGATTAATACCCGGGCCATCCCCATCCTCGTCGCCATCGCCAAACGCATACGCCCACGGGGCTTTTGCTTCAAGTGTTGTTGGACGCCCGGCCCGAGGTCAGTATGGCGCGCGTTGGTCCTGGTGGCACCTCGACATCCAGCCACGGCTCGGAAAGCTTCTTTGAGCCCCGATAGACCGAAATCTTGCCGGTCGATGCGCCGCGATAACTTATTTCTTCCATGTTGTCCTCGTCCTTTGCATGAAAAGCTACGGGAGACCCCCAAATTATTCCTCCCCAGCGCATGCTTTTTTGTAAAGTCATATGCGCGTTTACAGTCGGACGCCGGGCGGAGAACGAATACCCCGCTTAGCTACACGCCTTTAGGCCTAGACTTTACGGGAAACTCGGGCATGAAGAAGCTTTTCGCTGTCGCACTGGTGGTGCTTAGGAATTTTTTAGACGGTGGACACCGGCGATTCGTTTTTCCAGTCCGCTCTCAGATGAAATCTGGGCAGAGGCACTTTGGGATGCATCCTTTGGCCGATAGTGAGCCGCGTTTTCCTTTGCAGAAAGTAATGCAAAGGGGCCGTTGACCAGATAAAATAGCGGACGTGTGCGGCGACGGGCATCGTCCTCCACAGTATGGCGGCGACATCCTTTACGCGGCGAACGTCAAATAAGGTGAACATGCAATTACAAATGTCACAGCAGGAACGCGAAGACCTGATAATCGGGCTGCAGATGCGTATCGCCGTCATCGAGACGGGCGACCCTGTCCTGCGCGCAAACGACGCCATCAACAGCGGCAAACACAAGATGGTCAAGGCCCTATCTCAGGAACAACGTACGCTCATTGCACGGCACGAGACACTGGTGACCAAGCTGCTCCAGTGCCGCTAGGCCATAGGCTGCCGCGCGTGGATGACTCGAAGAATAAGGAAAGACCGATGAATGTCGTTATGGACAACCGCCCGTCTGCGGAACTCTCTGACTCCGAGGTCCAGGCATTCCTGTTGCGCCTGCTGCGGGCGGGATTCACTGGGACCGGCCGGGCATTCATGGCTGAGGCGGCGCGCATGTTTCCCGATATGCCGCAGGACCGGCTTAAGGCATGCACAGTGCAGTTAACGCGAAAACTTCTCCAGAACACATAGCTTCGGTCCCGGCCTTATACACCCGTTTATCTGTACGCAAGGACACGTTGACCCGTCGGGATGAGGCAACGATAAATTTTGCGCACCCCTTCTTTAAGGACATCACAGTGGCTCGTAAGTCAGAGGCAGCGCGCGCTGTCGCAAAAATCAACGCACTCCGCAGTGACGAGAACATTCTGGCTATGTTTGTCGTCCGCGAGCGAATCGATGCGCTCACCGCAGGTTTATTGGTCGGCGGATTGCTTGTCGCTGCTGCAGCCTTCCTAGCCGCCGCAGTAAGCGGGAACACAATCTGCTCAAATCCTGCGGCCAGGGTTGGTATCGCGGCGAGTGTCGCATTGTTAGCGACCTATTTCCTGCGTCGCTGCATCCTTCTCGACTCAGGCCTGTTCGCGCCGCTTTCCGGCCGCGACGAGTGCTCAGAAGCGCTGGAGTTTGTACGCAACTACGAGGTGGCGCGCGCAATTCGCAATGACGTGCTGGTTCGCGGTCGCCAACTGTATGTCGCCGACTTCGAAGTGATGAAGGAGGCGCGTGCCAAACAGATTGCCGTCGAGTTTCAAGCCGCCGCAGCGGCGCGCCTCCGGGCCGACTGTGCCAAGCTTCATGAGGTGAGTTGAGCGCTAAGCTCATCGCCTGCCGAACGCAACACACTTCCTCCGAATGGCGCCCGGTAAAGCTCCTTCACTTTTGCGTAAAGGCGGGCTAATATAGGGGTTCAAACCCACTTTGACTCATGGCCGCCCGTAAAAAGCCCGACCCCACCCTTTCGACACGCACGCTCCGCATGCGTATGAAGGACCGGCACGCACCAGAGCTGCGGGAGTCGGCTTTTCACGTCAACCAGGTCTGGAACTTTTCAAACGAACTCAGTTTCAAGGTGTGGGAGCGCGAGCGCCGGTTTATAAGCTCCAATGAAATCGACGGGTACACGAAGGGCGCGACCAAAGAAGGACTGCCGCTGCACTCGCAGACCGTGCAGGCCGTCAGCCAGGAGCTGGTCGCGCGCCGCATCCAGCACAAGAAAGTGAAGCTGCGCTGGCGAGTGTCGAAAGGCTCGCGTCGCTCGCTCGGCTGGATTCCGTTCAAGGCGAGCGCCCTCCGCTATCGGAACGGCCAGGTGTTCCTGTCGGGTTTCGACAAGCCGCTTTCGCTGTGGGACAGCTACAACCTCTCCAAGTACGAACTCGGCTCGGGCAACATCAGCGAAGACGCGCGCGGGCGCTGGTACCTGAACGTCACGGTCAAGCTCAAAAAGACACCAAAGGCGTCTCTCGGTGCGGTCGAGAAGTCGGTCGGCATCGACCTGAACCTCAAGGAATTCGCCGCGCTCAGCGATGGTTACGTCGTCGAGCTCGAGAAGAACTATCGCAAGCTCGAGTCCGAGCTTGCGAAGGCGCAGCGCGCCCGCAAGAAAGCGCGCGTAAAGGCAATTCACGCGAAAATCAGGAATCGTCGGAAAGACCAGCTGCACAAGCTTTCCACTGCGCTCGTAGAAGAGTACGGCGCAATTTTCATCGGCAACGTGAACGCTTCAGCCCTTGCGAAGACGCGCATGGCGAAGTCCGTGCTGGACGCGGGCTGGAGCACGTTCCGAACCATGCTGCAATACAAAAGCGATGACGCGGGCGTGTGGTTCGATGAGGTCGATGAAGCGTTTTCAACCCAGACCTGTAGCTGCTGTAACACGCGCACAGGCCCGAAGGGCCTGGAAGGTCTGCGAATAAGGGAATGGGCGTGTTCGCACTGTGGCGCGTATCACCATCGCGACATCAATGCGGCAACAAACATTCTCGCGGCGGGACGTCGCCGTCTAGCAGTAGGAATCCCCGTCCTTTAGGGCGGGGAGGACGTCAACTCAAGCCTGCCGAGGCGCTGCTTTCGGTGCGTTGCACCGAGACTGCCTACGAAGGAGCGGGAGACTTCCAGGACCCCGATACGCCAATCGGCAATGACTTCGCATCGGGCACGCGGTTGCTGTTCCCGCTGCAGTCCGTCGGGGCAATAGCTATGTGATTCACTGACCGGCGCTCGCGCCGGTCTTGTTCTGGACGGAGGCGGCCTAACCCGCTCCCGAAGGCCCGTCGTCCATCCTGCATTCAGACGCGTGGTAAGCAAACTCGCCTGCCGGATTACCGGCATCATCGACCCGTTCAAGGGTCGGCCACTCCTGGCAGCCGGGCACCTCGCAGAGAATGCAAGGGTCCGGCTCGTTGCGGCCGGCGATTCGGTACACGGCGTCTTGTTCCGCGCCAAAACCACTCGTCCCATCAAGTTTAACGAGGTCGCCACGCTGGCGGCGCGGCTTCTTTTCGGCCGCTGCGTAGCGTTCGATGACCGGCGATACGAGCGCTCGCACCGCATCCGCCCCATGCTCCCGCATTGCGAACTGCAACGCGCTCTCCAGGAGATGCATTGAGGAATCCGATTGCCACTCGACAGACGAGTCTGTAGCAACGGCGACGCCTGCCACGAAGAACTGGGAATAGGGTACTTTACACATACACGCTTTTCGAAATTTGACGCCAAACGATACTGCCCGCGCGATACAATGTAAAGCCCATGGCACAAAGCTAGCAGAGGAGATATCGATGGACGACCGCGTCAGGGCAATCTTGAGCGACGACGATTTCTGGAAACGAGTGGGAGACCGGCTGGAGACCGCCACCCTCGAACAGAAAGCGGCACGCGAAGCCTTTACGGCGTCGCAGACATTCTCCTGGATGCTGGCTGCGTTTCACCGCACCCCTTCGGGCACGCAGTTCGACACCGAAGAATTTGGCTACTTCCCAGAGCGCGTTCGGCAGCGCCTCGGCTGGGAGGCCGCGAGCGATGCCGAGGTCCACAGCTTCATTGACCTGGTCGCGACCGCGCCGGCGCGCCCGGAAGTCGCAACGTCTGGATGCGAAGCGAGTCCGGATGCCGAGCAGTTCTTCAATTTCGGGTTGCGAGTTGTCACGATTTCAGGGCAAGGGACGTTGGCGCTGTTCGTGAACGACGTCGTTCCCGAGCTGCTCGATTTTTGATGTAAGCGCCCACCATTCACCGTTTCAACTCACCCATGTCAGTGTTTTCAAGAGCGCCATAATGCACGCAGCAGAAGCCCGAAGAATTGTCTCTGAGAAAATACTCAGCAACGAAAGCACGCAGGTACGGACTCAGCTGCTCGGCAGGGCCTTGACCCAAATCAAGAGTGCAGCCGAAAGGAGTTCGGATTACACGATTTTCCGACTCAACTCCGGTGAGAAGTCGAACCTGCCGTGGCTGGTCGAAACCCTAAGAACTAGCGCATACGGATACAAGGCGAAAAAGAGCCATCTACATGGTAACGTTATCCACATATCCTGGTGAGCAACTATCGACATGAAAGCGCTCTCCGTCCGCCAGCCTTGGGCGTGGTTGATAGCTCACGGACACAAAGATATCGAGAACCGTACGTGGCCGACGCGGCATCGGGGAGAATTCCTAGTCCACGCCGGGCGGCGATTCGACCGGGAAGGCTACGCATGGGTCCGCAGGACATTCCCGGACCTAACAATGCCTGTGCCAGCCGATTTCGAGCGCGGCGGTATTGTCGGACGCGCCTACCTCGCCGACAGCCTCGCGCCGCCCCCGTCGAATTCGTACGTCAAGGACTCGCCCTGGTATCGGGGCGAGCACGCCTTCGTCCTCGGCGCCGCGCGGCCGCTGCCTTTCTTCCCCTGCAAAGGCAAGCTCAATTTCTTCGAGATGGACTACCTCCTTCCTGATACAGCCCTAACGACCGGCTGAGCGCGAGCCGCACGCTTCCCCCAGTGCTGTCCTCTACGAGATGAGGCAACTCTCGCTATACCCAGTGAGAGGCCATGTCGGTCTCATCATTCAAAAAGAGGACAAATCAAATGCCAACAGTACGAGGCAATCTACTGGCGGACGCCGAGTTCAAGCAAGCACGAAACGGCGGTCGTCCGTACGCACGGTTCACACTGCTGGAACACACAGGTCGCGGCCAGTTTCGCACAACCACGGCCTATGAGGTCACTGCTTTCATCAAGGAAGAAAAGGTCGCACCGCTGAAGAAGGGCGCGTACGTGGAGACTTTCGGGACGCAGGACATCCGTAAGATTCTCGATGACGCGGGCAACATCACCGACTATCGCTTCCGTCTGACCGTCAACAGCGTTCGAGAAGTCGAACCGAAGACGACCGAAGGCCAGCCGGGCGGTGAAAATGTGCCTGACTACAACGCGCCGTTCGACGACAGCGCAACAGCGGCAGCAGCTCCTGCGTCGACGCCGGCCGCAACGCCTACATCGACACCGGCACCGACGGTCGCAACCACGCCCCTCGCCGAGTTCTACGTCATGCTGAACAACCATGACTGGTACCACGGCATGTCTGACGATGCCGCTGTGGGGCGCCGAGGCGAAGCCGAGTTCAACCGGCTGCAGAAGATTGCTCGCGAAACGCCGGAACACCAGGCTCTCCTCGATGGCTTCTTTCATCACCAGTTTAGCGGTGAGGAATGGGGCACCGAAAAGCTTCCCAAGCCGGCAATGCCTGCCTGATTTACCGCCGCCACCTAGTGTGGCGGTTTTTCTTTGCCTTCTCGAACCGTCTTCCCCCGCGTTCCGAACGCTATACGTCTTTGCATCAGGGCCGCTGGCAAGCCCGTCGCGTCCTCCCTAACCGGGATGGCAAATCCAGTACACCCCCTTCAGGACAAACCTTTGGCTCATCAAGGTCTTGCTCTCTGGCAATGGACGCACCTCGAACACATCACAGGACCTCAACGAAAAAGGACAGTCCCTATGAACACGAACCTCGTTATCACTGAAGAAGCAGCAAAGGCGAAAGCAACCGCGCTGCAAAACGCGTTGAAAGACCTCGGCATTGTCGGAGACCTCAGCCGCCCAAAAGCGTTGGAAGTCATCGCCCGGCTTGAGAACGAAAAGAACTGGTCGGTCCTCAATGCGAAGCAGAACGCAGCGAGGAAGGCCCAGCGGCAAGGAACCGGCGCGGGCCAACGTCCGAGTCACTATGACACTGGTCCTTCGGTATGTGGGGTGTGCAATGACACCCGCATCATCGAAGACGAAAGGAAAAATCTCTGGCCCTGTCCGCAGTGCCGCACGGAGGCGATTGACGGCCCCGGCGGGAGCAATCCCCCGGCAAGTCAGGTGGCCACAGTTGCTCGGGTGGAGGGCCGCATTAACCTCACCTTCGCCCAGCTCGTCTGGTTCTGGCACGAACTCCGCGACGTTCCTGTAACGGAAGACGGTCTACGGCTCGATGACGAGTTCCTGTTTTTCCGGAAGGGCGACGAACTCGAACGGGTCTGGATGTGGTTCGAAGCGATGCACCCCGACTTCGTGGTTGCTCACGCCATGCGCGGTGCGTACGCGGTGTCCGAAGTCAGCACGGAACTTGGCTTTTTGCTCTCGCGGTGCGTTCACCGCGTGAAGTTTGAGGTGCTCGACAAGTACTGCCGGCCGCAATCTTCGTTTTTTCAAGGGTATCTCAGTCGAGAAGAAGCACTCACGGCAGTTGCCTGTTATCACAGCATCAACTGGTATCAGGTCGAGTACATCGGCGCAGTCGAGCAGTCCAGCTCGCGCCCGGAAGACGCCGTCTGTCTGGACACGGTCGCTGAGTGGGTAGGCTGCCATTACCGCCGAAATTTCGCAGCGGAGTCGGCCGAGAAACAGAGGGAGTGGATTGAGCGGTTCATCGAGGCACATCTCAGGTAAGCTCATTTGATTATCATTTGCCGCCGGCCCTTTCAAGGTCCGGCGGTTTCCTTTGCGGTCGATAAAACTGTTGCGTGCCTTTACATTTATTTGTAAAATGCGTTATCTACTCGGCAAGCAGCCGGTCAGCTTTCTGGGTCCGTAGCCAAGCGGTTAAGGCAGGGGCCTTCAAACCCTCCATTCGTGGATTCGAATTCCACCGGACCCACCACTCCCGAACCGCCGGCGCCAAACGCGTCGGCGGTTTCGTTTCTGGCTTACTCGCGAAGAAATCACTAACCCTCGTGCCACGCATCGCATTGCTCGCCTGGAACTTTTTTGTCGCGTTAGCAAAGGTTTTGCTTGACGGGCTAAAACCTGATGATATACATTTTTACAAACCAACCAGACATCTGAGTCACTCATGCTGAACTACAAAGCACACAACCGCTGAGTTTACTTTTCACCTCGTGGTCCTCCTGTCGAGCCGCTGCCGCTTCTACGCCTGCACACTCGATAAATTTTCTTTGGAGAACCACGATGTCCGATGTTATTACGAACGCCCGCACCACCTTCTTCACGTCGCGCGAAGAGTATCTTGCATACCGCGCCCAGTGGAAGTCCCTTGCCCATTCCCGCAGCCTCACGGCCGCTGACATGGCAGAGCATTGCCTGCTGCTTGGCAAGTCGCTCTTCAAGAGCTTTTCCCCCAGCGATAAAGCTGTCCGTGGCGGACAGGCGCCTTACATCACCTTAATCGGCGTGTTGTCAGGGCTGGAACTCGAAGCGAAGCGATTCACCGGCGCCGGCACGACCGCGCGCACCCGCATGCTGGCTCACCTGCGCGATTTGCCCGCTCAGGAGAAGCCGTCACGGCTGGCTGCGGAGGGCGCGCGATGATTGAAAACAAACCGTACGTCTACGTGCTCGTGCGCAAGGACATCCCGCTGCAGCAGCAGCTGGTTCAGAGCAATCACGCTGCGTGGGAAGCCGGCCTTGTTTTTCCGTCCCCGGAGACCACGGCGAGCCTGATTGTTCTCGAGGTACCCAACCGCAACGAGCTGGAGGCGGCAGCCGCGCGGCTGAGCCGCTACGGTATCGACCACGTGATGTTCAATGAACCGGACTGGGAGATGGGCCACTCGGCTATCGCAACCTGCCCGCTGGCGAGCAAGAAGGAGCGGCACCTGATGCGCAAGTATCCCCTGTGGCAAGGAGTACAGGCATGAAACGGCTAGTACTCAAGCGCGTTCAGTGCGCCAGCCACTACGATGGCATACCGCTCGTCATTGTGAAATGGACGCCATCCTTTGCATACGTCGGTCTCTGCACGGATATCGGCCGGGGCTCCCAGCGCTACGACTCGTTCGTGGTGTACCGGCTGGAGCACACGCAGCTGCAACGCTTTCGGCGTGGTCTTATCGACGCCCGAACGATGCAGCTCACCGCGACGAGGTGCTACCGCGCCCGGCATTATTTTAATGGTGAGGTTCATTGTGCGGCAGCGCCCGGCCACCGCCGGCGCGGTCTGTGCGGGCCGGGGCTGTGGGACCCCCAAACCTTCGAGGCGCAGAACAGGGCTATGAAGGCTGAGCCCTTCAAGCCGCAAGCGGTTCGTGGAAGAAACTCGATGGCGAGCCGCGCTCGCCACTACAGCTAAGAGGAGAGATGCTATGACGACCTACCAGAATGAAAGAGCGTTCCCGACGTGAGTGCCCGACTACGCGGCGCTCGAGCGACCAATGCGCGAGTGCTTTCAATTCCACGACCTCGACGTGCTGGACCACGGTCATGCAGTTCGTGCAAAGTTCGACGCGCTCATAGCTGCGATGGAGAAGGGCGAGACACCGGAAGGAGACTGGTCGCTGCCGCAATGGCTGCTACCTAATGCCGAGCAACTCCTCGGCCGCCTCCTGGACCGGGAGACGCTCGCGCGATACCAGATATGGCACGACTGCGGTAAGCCGCACTGTCGAACTGTGGATGAAGCCGGCAAGCAGCATTTCCCCGACCACGCAGCAGCGTCGGCAAGAACGTGGCTTGCAGCAGGCGGCGACGAGCAGGCAGGCCGGCTCATCGCCAGCGACATGGACTTTCACCTACTCGGAGCCGAAGATGTGCCCGCGTTCGCGGCGAGGCCTGAGGCGGCCAGTCTCATGTTGACCGCCATCGCGGAGATTCACGCGAACGCCGAGATGTTCGGCGGTACCTGCAGCACGTCCTTCAAGATGAAACGCAAACATCTCGAACGACGGGGGAAGAAAGTGCTAGAAGCTTGGCAGCAGCCGCAGTCATAACGGACGCCATGAAAAACGGACCCGTCAAGGCGCGGGTCCGTTTCTGAATCACAGGTTACTTTGAACTTACATCCCAGTGGATGCTAGTGCGCTAGTCACCTTTAGAATTTCACCATGAGAAACCGCTTGTAGCATTTCGGAGCGGCCACGCTTGACGTAATCATCGACAGACATTTTTCGCCAATCTGGATGTGGTCTATTACTAGCTAACATCCACGAGTGATTAGGACTCTCACGTCGTAGCACGTACACGTCTATCGAGCAAGTCAGCCCAAGCCCAAAAAACTTTTGAGCGACGATTTTGACTTCTGACCCATCGTCTCTTTGGATGATTTGTGTGACTTTCCCCGCTGTGTCCATAGTTTGGCTTCTCCGTTTTCCTTGCAAATAGTTATGACCTACCTCGGAGTGTAAGCACGTCAGCCGCAAGCTACGCTGATGTCTGTGCTTTGCGGCCTGCCCTAAGGCGACGTCACCTTTCAACGGTCGAAGCCAGTTCAGCCTCCGGTTCCTTCTGCAACAGTTGCGCGCAGGAGGAGAGCGTCGACATAGTCTTCCGCTTCTTTCTTACGGCGTTCCTCCTCCTGACGCTGGAGCTCAGCAGCGGCTTGGACGAGTGCGAGAGCCCGCAAATCAGCGATGAGCGTGTCAGCCAGCGCACCTTCCAGCGGGAGCACTCGATGGAACTTGACTCCGGGCACCGCGATACCGCTTTCAGTCACACTCAGCTCAGTCGGGCGCGACGCGGACCAGTCAACATCAACGCCCATCTCGCGGGTGGTGAGTCCGTCGGAGCAAGCTGCGCAGGCCGCCTTGAACGTCTTGTTGAACTCCCAGGTCGCCCATTTCGCGTTGAAGTACGGGTAGGCCGGGCGCGCGTACTCGTTCAGAGCCAGAATCTGCTTGATTTTTTCGTCCATATTGTCCTCGTGGTTTTGATTGATTGAGGAGCGGGGCCTTCGCCACGCTCCATGCCATCACTTACGCCCGCGCCTGCATTTCTGCTCGCACACGCATGAGCGACTTACCCAGCTCGTTCAACCCGCGCCATTTTGCGGGGTCCGTGACGTCCGGATGGTCTTCGGCGAGACCAATACCCCAGACTCGGTCGTATGGCGACGCCTCGACCAGCATGCGTTCACCAGTATCGAGTAGCAGCTGAGCGAGCTTGGGGTCTTGGCAAAACTTCCCACGCAAAGCCCGGTCCATCACGTCCGCGCGCATCCCGACCCAAACTGCGTCGTCAAAGCCTTTGACCAAGCGGCCAAGCGCCTTCACTGCTTTGGGGTTGGGAGTTCGCAGAACCTCGGCCGCAACGTCGGCATCGCCGAACGCAAGGGCCTTCTGGTACATCATGTCTTGCTCGCTGTTCGCAAAACTGATTCCGCCACGAACGTACGAAGCAGGGTGCCAGTTGGAAAAGGGACCGCTCCAGAAAAATACAAAGGTGTCGGTGGTTCTCATGCTGTGTTTCCTCGTTGAGTTGAAAATTGGGCCTTCAGAAACGTGTAGCGAAGTAGGCGGCCGTGAAAAAACCATGAAAAGGGCTAAAGTCCACCGCTATACCCTCATGCATTCTTTCTTTGAACGAGGACTTCATGACGCAAGCACAACCGCTTTTCACCGCTGGCCCCGAAGGATTTGAACCGACCTCCGCGACACTCGACGCGTGGCTCACGCAGTTCGCTACTTTCCTGCGCAATCGCTGCCAACAGGACGCTCCGGCGCTGTGGCCGTACCGTTACGAAGGAAGTGAAAATCTCGCGCTGGACTACAGCGGCTTCTCGATGACGTTGATGCTCGGGGAGTCTACCGGCAGCCTGCCGACTATCGACGCGGTCGCGGCCGCAAACAGCGCTGACATCGGCGTGGCTGACATGACCGACGCTTTGGCCCTCGTCTCCGCTATCGAACAGCGTCGCCAGCAAACCAACCAACCGGTTATCGAACTGGTCACACCGGCTCTGTAACGGACGCGCCGCCCGGCGGTCAAGTCGTGCCAGCCGGGCTTGCATCTTAGCTTATTGTAAAGGCGCTGGAAAGCCGGGGGCGCCCCTTTATGCGAGGCGCTATCGCTAATTTGCGTTGTTTTGAAGATGCTTCCACACTCTGCGACTTAGCTACACGCAGACTCGGAAAATTAAGATGGAGGTGCCCTACAAATGTTTAGTCCAATTCGCCGGAAACAATCTTCGGCCCAGGGCGAA
Source organism: Paraburkholderia sp. UCT31 (assembly GCF_014397655.1). Taxonomy (NCBI): domain Bacteria; kingdom Pseudomonadati; phylum Pseudomonadota; class Betaproteobacteria; order Burkholderiales; family Burkholderiaceae; genus Paraburkholderia; species Paraburkholderia sp. UCT31. The sequence goes on along the minus strand of NZ_VZQP01000037.1, from coordinate 4,716 downwards.
CTTGAGAGGTTGAATCAGCAGTACGAGAAGCTAAAGGAGGAGCACGCACTCTTGGCAAAGGCGGTGGCCTTAATGGGATTCAATCCAACTGCCGTCGTGGAACAGCTTCGACCAGGCGGTGACCCGTTTTGGCAAACGTTACCTTTCCTGATGGCGACCGTTGTGTTCGACCTCGAGAAGGCTTCGAAGTTGGGGCTTTCGGAAAGAGGGATTGCGCACGGCATCGAGGCTTTCGACAGCATTCGACTTCCTGGACGGTTGGTTCGATGAGGACAAAGTCGTCAACGAGGCGATTCGTGCGCGAAGGGGACACCTATTGAAGACTCTCTTTGTTGGCGCTTCCCAGCGAGGCGCTTTCCCTTCTATCGCATGCGTTTAATCACCCTGGCGTCAAATTTCTGCTTTAACTTCGGAGTGATTCCATGAGTAGTCGCGCTCACATCCCAGTTTCGATAGCGGCGATTTCAGCGACTGCGCTGGAGGGGGTGCATGCATACCAAACTCACCACACCGTTCTAGCCGGAGTCTTCGCGGCACTCTCGACGCCGGTTGCACTTCTAGCGGCAGTCTGGACCCATGTTGCTGTGTTTCTGGCAATTATCGTTCCGTTCCTCTTTGCAATGAACTGGTGCATTGGCCGCCTTTGGCCCATCGGGTCTCGGGAGGCGGCCGGCAGCCTGATGGCGAAGAGTTGTCCACAAGAAGAACCAAGGACGCGCGACAGGAACAAGCTAACCATTGCATGGGGTCCAATGGGAGTCCTTATCGGAGGGGCGGCGTTGACAGGCTGTTGGGCTTATATGGACCCCCAGTCGGCCCCGGCACAGGTCTTCAATGTTATGTTGTCAAGGGAGCTCTTGCGTCTGACTGTAACAGCTGCTCTCGTGTGCGCTTTTGGACTGCTTGCTGGCACGATGATTGGAACCAAACACACCCCGATACGCGACGGCAACTGAGCTGGAGCCTTACACGGCGAAGTATGAGCTTGCCCGGCGAACCTGAAAGAACGCCTATGATTCCCAACCTCCGCAGAGCTTCGCGGAGGTTTTCCTTTTCCGGCCCGCGCTTCCTACACTGGCCATTCCCACAAACCGGATGGCCAGTATGACGCCTCCTGCATACCAGCAGACGCTGCTGAACGAACTCGCTGCACTTGCGGACAACGCAATGAAGGTTGCATACAACGGCAACATCGCAGGGCGAATTCGCTATTCATGGATTTTTTCCGACCAGTGCGCCCGCCGGGCTGTATGGTACCTCCACGAATGCGGTGCAGACCTGGATTTCGAAGACATCGGCAACACTCATGAGGAGCATGCCCAGGCGTTCGCCCTGTCACTCCGCCGCCGCGTCGACGAACTCCTCGCTACGTACGGGGCCGACGCGGTGCCTGGCAGAGGTCTGCCGCTACCGCCCAAAGACACCGTGTTGCTCACTTTGAGCGTATGCAGCGGGCTGTATGGCGCGCTTGGCGGCGCCTGTCGGGAGGTCGTCACTGTAGCGCTGCGCAACCTCGACGCAAGACTGGAGGAAGAAGGCCGCGCCGCCATCGTGGCCGAGTTCCAGGGCGCTCTAGACAGCTTCGAGGGGGCCGAGGTCGACCTGTGTATCGACTTTCCGCGACCGCTTTATGAAAAGGCGGGTGTACTCGCCAACGAATGCGACACGCCAGTGCTCAAGCTGATTGTGATGTGCGCCGCCTATGGGCAAGTCCAGCGGACGAGCGGCGGCGAGCAGTACAGTAGTTTTCTGAGAAATGGCCTAAGGACCAAGGGCAGCCAAAGCGGCGCATAGCGCGGCCCGAAGGGAGAGAGGGGTCCGTCGCCCCCGGAACTCATGTTGCCCGGGACTCGTTTTACGCTTCGGCAAGGGCAGTCGGACCGTTGCCTTTGCGTGCCGGCCGTACGATGTTGAACGACACCTCTTTTGCCGTCCCCTTGCAGTGGTGAGCAGCAGACGGGCGCCCCCGGTCAGTACTTTCATTCTAAAACCCGTCAAACCGTCGGCATGGGCTGTGCCGGTGTGCTAAACTGCAGGCCCAACAGGCGGCCAGAGTAGTATCCCTCGCTGTGGCTACAATAGACGCCCTCCGTCACCAAAGCGCCTCATCGCCTGAATTGCAAAGCATTTTACAAAACATTTTGCAAACACTTTACAGGATTGCGTGTGATGATGCCCTTTGAGAAAATACTCTTCATCTTTAGGGATGCTTCGACCGTTCGCCGGCCGCGTGCCGCCGGGCGGGGCATCCATCGCGTCTGCGCCGGAGCCAACTAATGCCAGGCTTGCTTGCGCACAAAGCGCTTCAGCGACTGCTGTGGCGCAATTCCTATGTCAACGTCGCGATGGCCGCTGCACTCACCGCAGGCGCGCTTTACACATCCGCGTTGCTCAGCCACACCTCATCATGGGTCCAGCAGACGTACGATGTAATGGATGAAGAGCATCAGCTCGAAATGACGTTGTTTGTGGCGGACAGGGCACTCGAGCGGCATGTTGCGCGCGGACCCGCAGATGCTCGCCGGGTGACTGCGGCCGATGAAGCGACGCAGGAGGCAAAACGCCATCTGTGGAACTTACGAGAGATGATGGCTGATAGCCCGGCTCAAGAGAAGCGACTCACGCGCATCGAACAGCTCGTTCGCGCAACGGAGGATGAGCGTGCGCAGCTGCACCGGAGTGCGGAGGGCGAAACTCCCGCCGCTCTCGCGCGGATGTTGAAGGAAAGCCGGTACCAACTGCGTGTGCTCGAAGAGGAAGGACTGCTGGCGGAAATAGCCGAAGACCAGCGCGTGCTGTTAGGGCAACGCCGTGAAGCGCAAAAGGAGGCCCTCAGAAGACTGTGGGCACTCGCGCTGGTGGCAGTCGCCCTCGGTATCGGTGCGCTTTTCTCAATCGGACGCAACGGCAAACGGCTGATTCAAGAAGCGGAGAAATATCAGCAGCTGCTGCGAGAACAAGCTTTCCGCGACCCGCTCACAAACCTGGCCAACCGCCGTCTTCTGGAAGAGCGGTTCGCGCTGTCCTGTGCGACGGCGCGCCGCAACGGCGAACAGCTTGCGGTCGTACTCGTCGACCTGGACGGGTTCAAACAGGTCAACGACACGTATGGGCACGAGGCCGGTGACACTATGCTGGTCGGAATCGCGCAGAATCTGACTCAGCGGCTGCGTTCGTCAGACACAATTGCTCGTCTGGGCGGTGATGAATTCGTTTTGCTGATGCGAACGCCGCCCGCAGCTGAAACGCTTGGCCGGCTGGTTCTTGAGACAATCCGCACACCGATAACTTACAAGAAGACGTCACTTGTCCCCGACGCCTCAATCGGCGTGGCGCTGTTTCCTGATGCGGGGGACGACCTTGAGACGCTTCTGCGATGTGCCGACGCGGCAATGTACGACGCGAAGGCGAACGGGAAGGGACAGGTAGCGGTCTATATGGACGGCGCGCAGACCGTCGCGCAAGAACACCTTCTGGAGACGCTGCTGCACGGCCAGGGGGCCGGCCACGCACCCGCCTAGCGGAGAACGTTGCCGCAGTATCCCGATTGGAAAGCCGCCGCACCGAGCGTTAAGCTGGCGGCCATGGTCCGGTCAATGAGTGAGCACCCGTCCGACCGGCCCGAGCCTGCTTCCGGTATCATCATGGACGCGATTATCACTTGCGGATTTCACAGATGTCAGTCGAAAGCTGGGGGCAGCAGGTAGAGACCGAGTGGCGAATGCTCAAAGCGGGAAGCACGGCGCTCGACGTGGAAAAGTTCTATCGTCACGCGGTGTCCGCGCACAAGGTCGGCGCCCTGACGCCGGAGTCGGTGGCTACCATCGCCAACCAGATGTTGATTTCGACATTGGACGGCGCACCATACCTCGGTCGCAAGCTGCTCGAGCAGGTAAGCGCAGCCAACCACCCAGCGACTCGCCTCGCATTGGCCATTTCGCTGGCCACGGGAACCGGCGGCCCGGCTAACCCCGAAGTCGCCCACGGCATGTTCCAGCAACTCATCGGTGACGAACAGGCTGGCGGCGCGCTCAAAGCACTTGCTGCAGCCGCGCTAGCCGATAGTTTCCGCCTTGGTCGTGGCGTCGACCAGGACATCGACTTTGCAAAGAGCCACTACGACCTCGCCATCGGACTCGGCCACATTCACTCCGCGCTCGCGCTCGGACTTTACTGGGAAGGGAAGTGGGGCGTTGCGGCGACTGGCGACGAGCTCCCGGACATTGCGCGGGCCATCCACTTCTACAAGCGCGGGCGCGACGCCTGCGAACGATGCGCCGCCCGGCTGGCGACTCTGGAGAGCGCGTCTACCGCCGCTTAGCCGCACACTCGGCGCAATAGCGAGTTAGTCCCCGCAGCGCGCCGCCGGACCGCGAGGCGCGCTGGGCCTTCGTCGAACAATGCGCGGAACGCTTCGCTCGATGCGGGCACGTCGCGCCCGCGCTCTCATCTCCTCAGCGAAACTAGGAAGGGCGCTCGGTCTAGCGCAACGATGCGCATTTGTAAAGCCGACATGGAAAGCGGACGAGAGTGCCGAGTGGCCCCGGCAGCCCTTGCGAGCGCACCGGTGGTACTCGCAGCCGCATCAAACGCAGTCGTCAAAATATTGCAGACAGACTTGCCGCCATAAGTCCTGGTCTGGATTACTGCGGTCGAGCCATGCTTTCACGGACCCGCAATTCATAATGCGCCGGGGCTGTGGAGCGGGGGCTGGGG
>NZ_VZQP01000036.1:0-83353 GCF_014397655.1 Paraburkholderia sp. UCT31 | reverse complement strand
GTGCCCGGCGCGCGGATCGATGATCAGATACGGGCGCTTCTTCACGTCGACCACGACACCCTCCGGCGGCCGTATCGACAGCAGAGCGTAGTTGACGGGCCGCTCAAAGTGCCTCGCGTCGAGCACTACGTCATAGTCGAAATGCAACGCCGGCTTGATCCCGGCCTTGTTGCGCTCGATGAACTCGTTGCCGCGTTGACGCAAGGCATCCCAGAACAGAACGGAGCGCTGCGCGAAATCGGCCGTATAGTGCCAAGCACCCCATGGTGTGAACTGCGCCAGGTTGGGAATGGTGAGCGCGGACGTGCCACCGCCCCCCTTGATTGCGTCGCTCGTCCTCTGCCCGAACCGTTGCCAGGCCTCTTCCAGGCGATTGTGCAACAGGCGCAGGATTTTCAATGCGATCTCGTGATTGCGTGTCAGCTGTGTAATCTGGTCCATCTCATGAATCTCCTTAAGCAAAGCGACTTAACCTGGCACAACTGCTCATTCCGTTGCCTGGTTGCAGAGAAGCTTAGATGCCGACTGGATTACGGGCAGCACCAAGCACAAACCATCCGTCATCTGACAAATCCGTCATTTATGACAATGTATTCATTATAAACCCGGTCGATGACACGACGGTTGAGTTCAGCGGATCGCGTCGTTTCGCCGCAGCGTGGAAAAACGGATGTGCCGCGCTTTCGACTGCAGGCGCTTGCACAGGCGATCGATATCCGTCTTCGTTGTACCAATCTTGCCAGGCAGTTCGACTTCGCCTGTGCCGAGCGCATAGGCAACCGTGATCGAGTCCTTGTGAACGTCAAGACCCACGTAGAGCGTGCTGTCGTGTTCCATGCTGGCCTCCGTGTCGGAAATCGCCGGGTGCGGCCCTGTCCACACCGTGCGGCTCTGGCAGCAATGCTAACCCGCGTTTGATTCCTCACGGCGGCCCAGCTTTTGCCTCACGGAGTCATACTGTCTAGAACATATTGACCACAACGATGGTGAGCAACGCCATCACAAGGCGCGAGACCGCGTAGCCTGTCGCATAGCCGATGACTGGCACGTTCGACTTCGCGGCTTCCTGCAACGCGCCGAGCGCAGCTGTCGTCGACCGCGCGCCAGCGCAGGCGCCGACCAGGATGCCGGGGTGGAACTTGAACACGTACCGGCCGAGCAAAAGACCGACGACGAGTGGCACGATGGTCACCAGAACGCCGGCGAGGAAAAGCGTCAAGCCATAGTGCTGGATACCACCGACGAAGCCGAGCGCCGCGTTGAGTCCGATGCATGCGATGAACCCGTTGAGGCCGACGTTGTTGAATACCCAGATGGCAGGCCCGGGGATCTGGCCGAAGGTCCGCATAGTGGAACGCAGATAGCCGCAGATGATCCCGGCGACGATCGCGCCGACCGCGGTACCGAGGCTGAGGGGGACGCCGCCTATATGGATCGTGAACGCGCCGACAAGGCTGCCAGCGACGATGCCGAACGCCATGAACGCCATGTCGGTGCCTTCGACCGGGCGGTCGGCGTAGCCGAGCACCTTCGCGATCTTCGCGACGTCCTGGCGTGCGCCGAGAATCTTCAGCACGTCGCCGCGCTGGACCTTATGCTCGCGTTGCATCGGCAACGACACGTCGGAGCGCGTGACGTTCGTGAGGAAAACGCCGCGACCCGGCTCGCCGAACAGCGTGTCGATGATTTCACCGAGGGTCTTTCCGGCATAGCGCTTGTTCGTCACGACGAGATCGAGCAGCTCGGTCGCGAAATCGAGCAGCGGTACGTCCTTCACTTCGGGACCGAAGCAGTTCTCGTACGTGAGGAGCGCGGCGAGGCCGCCGGACACTGCGAGCACGGCACCTTCGGTGAGCACGGTATCGCGCGTGCAGTCGACGATGGCCGAGCCCTCGGTGACGCGTATGCGCCGCACAAAGATTTCGTGGTTGAACAGCGTTTCGACGTCGAGCACGGTCTTGCCGATCAGATCGGTGTTCGTCAGACGGAACGCACGCGCCGAATACTCGCGGTAGGCGGTGGGGCCGATTGCGGTGCCACCGCCATGGTCGCGTTCGTATTGTTCGCACTCTTTTGCGAGATCGAAGCGCATGAGCTTCGGCGCGATGTTCGCGAGCAGATACGCGGAGCCGATCGTACCGAACGGGTATGTTACGGCATACGCGATCGGCAGCAGCGCGAGCGCGCTCTGCAGTTGCGCGTTGGGCAGGCCGGATTGCTGCATGAGGTCGGTGGCAACACCGAGCACGGTCGAGTTCGTATAGCCGCCCGACAGCAGACCGGACGTGAGCGCCGCGTTATAGCCGAGCATCTTGCCGAGCGCAATGGCCGTGGCCGTGCCCGCGAGGCAGACGATGACCGAGAAGACGACTTGCGGTAGCCCGTCACTTCTCAGCGCGCGGATGAATTGCGGACCGACGGAATAGCCGACGGAAAACAGGAACATCGCGAAAAACGTCGATTGCAGCGCGGACGGCAGCTTGATGCCGATCTGGCCGACCAGCAGCCCGGCGAGCAACGTCGAGGTGACGACGCCGAGATTGAGTTTCCCGAGCCTCAGGTTTCCGATCCAGAAGCCGACGCCGATCGTGAGGAACAGGGCGATTTCCGGATACTTCTGGAGTGTTTGGACAAAGTATTCCATGGCGAATGACTCTTTATGTTTAGCTTCGCTTGCACAGCGTCGCATCCTGGCGCGCGAAAGGTATGTGGTTGATGCCGGATATCGAACATCAGTGCGCCTGAACCGGCATCGTTTTCTCTCTTCAATCAGGCTCCTTGCCGATGCGCGGATGACGGCGAACGTCGATCCGCGCGGCGCGACTAGGCAAAGGCGGTCGCTGCTGACGGGCGCTCGATCGGGCCCCTCTGTCGCGACCGTCGGATGGATGAAGCCGGCATCGATTGTTCCGTCGCGCAGCATCGCTTCGAGCGTGGTGCTCACGTCTTCGCAGAAGGGCAGCGTGATATCGGGACAGCGCTCGCGAAACGCAGCGACGAGTTGCGCAACCAGCGGCCCGGCGAGCCGCCGCACGCCGACGCGCACGACGCCGCTCGCGCCGCTGCCGAGATCGGTCAGGGCGTCACGCAATTGGCGCTCGGCGGTCAGCATCCCGATGCCGCTCGCGAACACCAATCGTCCCGCATCGGACAGCTCGACGAACCGCTTGCCGCGAATGATCGGCGGCGCGCCCACTTCGTCCTCGATCGCCTTGACCATCCTGCTGATTGTCAGCTGCGTCACGTTCATCTTTTCGCCGGCGAGCGTGAAGCTGTTCTGCCGCACGAGTTCGACGAAGTACCGCATTGCTCGCAGTTCCATATGCACTCGCTGTTTCCACGACCTGCCGGTTGTCGTCCCGACGACGTTGCATGCGTCGTCGCGCGTCCGGCACGTGGCACCTATCGCCCCTGTCCACCGCTTGACGCTTAGTACGCCGGGTTGTAGAGCAGGCTTTCGATCCACGCGCGGATCTCGCGAGGGCGGGGCACCTGCGCGAGGCCGGCTTCGAACATGTACTCGGCGATCCGGCTCGCCGTCGTGATCTCCGTTTCAAGGATGTGGTCCTGGCTCGGGAACAGCATCGCCTTGGCCTGCATCGACGGGCTGACCTGGTCGGCGGTCGCGTGTGCGGCGACGATGAAGCATTCATCTGTGAGCCGCGTCGGGCAGCATGCGTACGTCGCAAGACCGATCGCCGGGTAAATGTAGAAGTTGTTCGCCTGGCCCGGCCGATACTGATGGCCGTTCATCTCGAAATCGGGAAACTGCACGCCGGCGGCGAAGAGCGCTCGCCCCTGCGACCACGTATAAGCCTGCTCCGCCGTGCACTCGGCCTTCGTCGTTGGATTGGACAGCGCGAAGATGACCGGCCTTTCGTTGAGCCGGGCCATCGCCTCGACGACGTCTTTGGTGAACGCGCCGACCTTCGTCGACACGCCGATCAGGATGGTCGGCTTGAAGCTCTCGATCACGTCGAGGAAGCGCTTGCTCGGCTTGTCGTCGCGTGCCCACGCCTTCTGCGCGTCGGTGAGGTCGGTGCGCGACGCTTCGATGAGACCATTCACGTCGAAGAGCCGAATGCGCGCACGGGCGTCTTCGATCGACAGCCCCTTGGTTTGCATCTCAGCCGCGATCAGTTTCGCGATGCCGATCCCCGCCGAGCCCGCGCCCAGAAACACGATCCGCTGGTCGGCAAGACGGCCACCGGTCTGGGTCAGCGCGGCCGAAATGCCGGCGAGCACGACGGACGCAGTACCCTGGATGTCGTCGTTGTAGCACAGGATGCGGTCTCGATAGCGGTCGAGCATCCGGATCGCGTCCGTGCCCTTCCAGTCTTCGAAGTGCACGCAGCAGTTCGGGAACACTTCCTGAACTGCCTGGATGAACTCTTCGGTCAGCTCGTCGAGTTCGGCCTCGGAAAGCGGCAGCTCGCGCGTACCCATGTAGAACGGGTCGGCACGCAGCTGTTCGTTCGCGGTGCCGATGTCGAACAGCACAGGCAGCAGGCACGTCGGCGGCACGGCGGCGCACGCCGTATAGAGCTGCAGTTTGCCGATCGGAATGCCCATCCCGTTCGCGCCGATGTCGCCGAGCCCGAGAATGCGGCCGCCCGTCGACACGCAGATGAAGCGCACGTCACGCTCCGGCCAGTTGCGCAGCACTTCGGCGATGCGGCCCTTCATGTCGCGGGTGATGTACATGCCGCGTGCGCGACGATACAGATTGCCGAACTCGAGGCACGCGTCCGCGACGGTCGGGTCGTAGAGAATCGGGATGAAGCGCTTCGGGTCCGACATGATGGTCTTGTAGAACACCGTTTCGTTGCGCGCTTCCAGATCGATCAGATAGACGTAGCGTGCGAGGTCGTCGGTGAGCACGTCGAGATGCGACAGCACGCGTTCCACCTGACGGTCGAGCGGCTCGACCGCGTGCGGCAGCAGCCCTTCGAGTCCGAGCCTGCGGCGTTCGTCGCGCGTGAAGGCCGACCCTTTGTTGTGCGCCGGCTCGTGTAGCAGGGCCGCGCCAGTGAGCGGCGCGACAGGACGAACAGCGAGCTTCTTGTTTTCGATAGTGTGACTGGTACTCATGTTTGCAAATCCTCTTGATGTTTTACGAGGGGGTTGACGCAAGCCCGAGTGGACTTCCGCGTCATGATTCCGGGTAATCGTCCTTTTCGTGCATGTATGGACGCGTCGCCATGCGTGGTTTCGCTGTGCGGTGTAGCCCACGACCATTTTTCAAAGCGACGCCTGAAAACGCGTCAGGCTGAGCATTGACCTCCTGACCTTGGCCTTGCAACGAGCGACCGAACCGATGTGCTCTACGGCTTTCGATTTCCGCCCGACGATTGCTGACAGGTTCGCTGATGTTGAACGTCTAGCCGATCAGCGAATCGCCTTCACCGTTGTTGTTGAGGACGAGGTGGACGACGTCGCGCAGACACACCTAACCGCAGGCTCGGCTCTTTGACGTGCCGTCTGCGTTCAATCGCGTTGCTGTATTGGCCGACACGTACCGAGCGGGCCGCGCGGCCGGAACCCGCCGGCAGCGCGACCGCCCCGCTCTAGCCTAACCGCCTGCCGAGCGTCGGATCGTTCTCGAAATCGAGCACGATACGGCCTTCGATCTCGCCATGGTGCATCCGTGCAAACACATCATTGATGTTGTCGAGCGTCTCGGTCCTTACAGTCGCACGGACTTTGCCTTGAGCGGCAAAGTCGAGCGCTTCCTGAAGATCAAGGCGTGTGCCGACGATCGATCCACGAACGGTAATGCCATTGAGCACCGTGTCGAAGATCGAAAGTGGAAAATCGCCCGGCGGCAGACCGTTCAGCGAGACAGTGCCGCCGCGAGCAACCATGCCCATCGCCTGCTGAAACGCCTTGGGCGAGACGGCGGTGACTAGCACACCCTGTGTGCCACCCAGCTCCTTCTTGATGAAGGCTGCAGGATCGGTGTTCAACGCATTGACCGTCAGCGCCGCACCTAGCGTCTCCGCAAGCTTCAGTTTGGCATCGTCGATGTCAACAGCCACAACATTGAGCCCCATCGCCCTCGCGTATTGCACGGCCATGTGGCCGAGCCCGCCAATGCCCGAGATGGCGACCCAGTCACCAGGTTTGGTATCGGTGACCTTCAGTCCCTTATAGACCGTGACCCCCGCGCACAGCACCGGCGAGATCTCAACGAAACTGACATTCGCGGGGAGATGTCCGACATAGTTGGGGTCGGCGAGGACGTATTCAGCGAAACTGCCGTTGACCGAGTAGCCTGTGTTCTGTTGCTCGTCGCATAGCGTCTCCCAGCCGCCGAGGCAGTGCGCGCAGTGACCGCAGGCGGTATAGAGCCACGGCACGCCGACGCGATCGCCCTCCTTCACATGGCGGACGCCCGCGCCTGCCGCAACAACGTGACCAACGCCTTCGTGACCAGGAATGAAGGGCGGCTTCGGTTTCACTGGCCAGTCGCCTTCGGCGGCGTGGAGATCGGTATGGCAAACGCCAGTCGCAGCGATCTTGACAAGGATCTGGCCGGGACCCATCTCGGGTACGGTCACTTCCTCAATGACGAGCGGCTTGCCGAATTCGCGAACAACGGCCGCCTTCATGGTCTTCTTCATGATAAAACTCCTTGCGTCTGCTCGTCCGGCCTGGTTTCCTTGAGAACTGCTATCTTGATGGGCATTTGCGACCTTCGCGGGAACTGCGACGTTTGAACACTACGAGATGGCCCGGTGACGGGGACGTTTCTCTCGTCGTCCAGTCGGCCGAGCATCAGCACAGGCCGCGGTGCCGCCGTGCGCACGAACCCGATGCGATCCGGGTCAATGGCCATCATCGGTACAGCCGGGTTTTCGCAGCCGCGCACTCGAGCGCTTGCCAATTGGTTGGTTACGCTGTTCAGCATGTCAGACTCCAGTCGAGTAGGAGAAGGCGTGAGCAATGAGGCCGGGCAGCAGCCGGGCATTCATCGTCGACGGCCAGAACGTCTCTTGATGGAGTCAATTGTCTGCGGGACGCCCCGCGCCCGGTATCGGGGATCGGAATGGTCATTTGTAGGCGTTCCCCTACAAAAAAGTGCCGGAGCGGTTTAGGCCACTTGCAAGCGTCTGCAACAACAAGAAGAGCTTGAAGGATGGCAAGAACGGCAGCAACGATACCCGGCGGTGCGAGGCTGGCGGACTATCTGACGGTGGGATATCTGGCGCTGAATTGCTCGCTGGGGCAGGTCAAGGAGGCGCTGGTGTAGTGCGGCGTGCAGACGCGGCTACGCCGCGACATGCCGCGGGAAGTGCTGGTGTATTTCGTGATGGCGATGTGCCTGTATCCGCGGGTGGCCTATGAGGAAGTGTTTCGTCTGGTGATCGAGGGGCTGCGGCGCATCGACGGCGACCAGGTACGCGACGCGCAGGTCAGCAAGGCGGCGATCTCGCAGGGGCGCACACGGCTGGGCTGGCAGGTGATGCGCAAACTGTTCGCCCGCCAGGCAGCGCAACGCCCGCGGGCGGCGGGCGGCGGGCGGGGACTATGCGGGGTATCGCGTCATGAGCGTGGATGGCTCCACCCTGGATGTGCCTGATGAGCAGGCCAATGCGCAGGCGTTCGGGTATGCGCAGGGCGGGCGCGGTGAGGCAGCGTATCCGCAGATCCGCTTTGTGGCGCTGGCCGAATGTGCGACGCACGCGCTGTGTGAGGTCCAGATGGGCGGGGTGCGTGAGGACAGCGAACAGGTGCTCACGCGCCAGCTGTTTGCGGCGTTCTCCAGCGAGATGCTGGTGCTGGCCGATCGCCTGTTCTTGGCTATGACATGTGGCGCGACGCGGTGGCCACCGGCGCGCAACTGCTGTGGCGGGTGAAATCGAATCTGCGGCTGCCGTGCGAAGTGCCGCTGGCAGACGGTTCGTACCTGAGCACCGTTTATGCCAGCGACACCGAGCGGCGACACCAGCGCAACGGCATGCAGGTGCGGGTTATTGAGTATCGCCTGGAAGGCGTGCCTGACGCTGAGCCGCAGTATCGCCTGATTACCAGTTTGCTGGATCCGGCGGTGGCACCTGCCATTGAGCTGGCGGCGCTGTACCACCGGCGCTGGAAGATAGAGGAGATGTTCGACGAGATCAAGACACATCTGTGCGACGGGAAGAAGGTGCTGCGCAGCAAGACGCCCGATCTGGTCCGTCAGGAGTTCTATGCGTTAATGCTTACGCACGCGACCATTCGCCGACTGATGTACGAGGCTGCACAGGATAGTGGGCAGCGACCTGAAGACCTGTCCTTTGTCCACGCCGTGCGCGTGCTGAACCGACGCCTGCCCGAGGCGGCGGCCGTTCCCCCTGAGCAGTGGCAAAGCTGGAGGCTCAGCCTGCTGCGGGAAATTGCCAGCGGGCGCGCAGTGCAAAGCCGCGGCAGCCGCACTCCCCGCGGCGTGAAACGAAAAATGTCGAATTTCCGCATCCGGCGACGATCGGAGCCGCTAAGGCAACGCTTATGTGGACGCCTCCCGGATTGCAAGCGGTTTTATCACGTTGGCTGGTAGGTAAGGTCGCACGCTTATGTCCGGCCTGTTTGCGCAGGTCGTGATGCCTGCTGGCCTCTATGGAATGCGCTGGCGGGGTCCTCATCTGATCATCGAACACAAAGGTTCATATGCCTTATCGGGTTATCCCTGCCCCGGTCCAACCTGTTAGCCAATGTGGGTCTATCGCTTGCGCACCTCGATGAAGGAAGTAGGTTAATTCACTGGTTGTGACATCAGTTCGTCAGTCCGGCCGCTTGAACGGGTTGATATCTGTCGGTGTGCGCCAGGACGGCCCAGATAGTTCTGGCTAGCTTGTTCGCTACCGCCGCGACGGCGACATTGAAGGGTCGGCGGCTGAGCAGTGCGTCGACCCAGTCGCTATGCTTACCCCGGAGGACAACGGAGCGTGCCCCGTGCATGAGTAGGGTGCGTAGGTAGGTATCTCCGCGTTTGCTCAGGCCGAGTTGACGCACTCGGCCACCGGTCCCGATCTGGCGCGGCACCAAGCCGAGCCACGCGGCAAACTCACGTCCTGATTTGAAGTTGCGTGCATCGCCAATGGCGGCCGCCATGGCTGTGGCGGTGAGGAGACCGACACCCGGACTGTCGCTGAGTTTGCGGCAGTCCTCGTTGTTCCTGAAGGCTTGGGCGAGGCGGCGCTCCAGAACGGCGATCTCGCCGTCGATTGCCTGTACACGGGTCCACTGTTCACGAAGGCTGTCGACGAGCAAACCCGGAAGACGGTCGGCAACTCTGGCGAGACAGGCGGAGATGTTGTCGGCAAACGCGCGATATCCCTCCGGCAGCACTTCACCGAATTCGTAGAGAAGGCCGCGCAGGGCGTTGGTCTGCATGATGCGAAACTTCATCAGTTGCGCCCGAAGCCGGTGCAGCGCGAGAATGGCCTGCTGCGCTTCGGTCTTAACGGCGACAAACCGCGCATCGGGCTGCTGAGCAGCTGTCCAGATCGCCCGCGCGTCGGCAGCATCAGTCTTGTTACGCAGAACGAAGGGACGCACTGAGCGTGGGGCAATGAGCTTCACGTCGTGGCCGAGGCTCATCAGCTGTCTGGCCCAGCAGTGAGCGCTGCCACACGCTTCCATGACGACAAGCGAAGGCTCGCGCCTCGTGAAGAATTCGATGACCTGGTTGCGTTTGAGTTTTATGCGCTGAATCTCCCCGGTTTGAGCCATAACGGCATGCAATTGGAATACGTGCTTGGCTATGTCCATGCCGATTACGGTGGGTTTCATTTGAACCTCCTCAAGTGGCGAGATGCAGGCAAACGCCGGAAGCTCTCACTGATGATGGCAGAAAGAGGCGGCGGTCGCCCGTGTCACATCGGACGCTAGGTGATCGCCGCCGGAGAAAGGCGTCCATCCCATCTGATTAAGTCCACCGATTGTGCGCCTCAAGCGTTATAGAGCGCACAGGAAACGACAAACGCAAAACACGATGAAGCAACAAACGCTCGCGATGGCCGCAGATCAAGGTGCAGGATTCGAGACCCGACGCAAACGCACGCGTCGCGACGAGTTTCTCGACACGATGAATTCGATCATGCCGTGGGCGGAACTGGGCGCGGTGGTCGAGCCGTTTTACCCGAAACGGGGCAACGGCCGCCCGCCCATTGGCCTGGAGCGCATGCTGCGGATTCACTTTATCCAGCACTGGTTCAATCTGGCCGACTTCGCCTGCGAAGAGGCGCTTTACGACAGCACCAGCCTGCGTCGCTTCGTGGGAATTGATCTGGGCTGCGAGGCCGTGCCCGACGCAACAACGTTGCTCAAATTCCGGCGACTGCTTGAGACGAACAAACTGGGTGAACGACTCTTTGCCGAGGTGGGGCGCGTGCTGCAAGCCAGCGGGATGAAGCTCAGCAGCGGCACCATCGTGGATGCAACGCTCATCTCTGCGCCGAGCTCGACGAAGAATGAGCAGAAGGCCCGCGATCCGGAGATGCATCAGACGCGCAAAGGCCAGCAGTGGTATTTCGGCGCGAAGCTGCATATCGGCGTCGATAGCCAAAGCGGCCTGGCCCATAGTGCGGTGGTCACTGCCGCCAACGTGCACGACAAGCATCCCCTGCCGCAATTGCTGCACGGGCAGGAGCAACGCGTCTACGGTGATAGCGCCTACGCGAGCCAGAAAGCGCTGATTCGCGGCAAAGCGCCCAAGGCACGCGACTTCACCAATCAGCGCGCGCGCCGTGCGGGCGAAGTCGACGAGGTAGCGCGCGGCAAGAATCGCAACAAGTCGAAGATCCGGGCCAGGGTCGAACATGTATTCGCAGTAGTCAAGCGCCTCTGGGGTTTCACCAAAGTGCGCTATCGCGGGCTGGCAAAGAACGCCAACCGTGCTTTTGTAGCGCTGGCCCTCGCCAACGTCTATCTGTTGCGCCGACGATTGATGGCACAGGTGCGCCCGTAGTGGGCGAAAAGCGGGCCAAAGGCCCGTGCAAATGGCCCGAAAGGGCCGAAAACCAGAGGTCATAGCTCCGCTCACGGTGATCAGACCTCGAATCATTTTGAAATCGAAATTTGCGGCGGCTTGTTCAGCGTTGCCCTAAATCAGCTGATCGTGCCCCAAGGTAGTTATGAAACGAACAGTATTTGAGTTTAGGCCAGAAGTCCGTTTTCGACCGCGTAGCGGGCCAGTTCCGCGTTGCTGTGAAGTCCCATTTTCTCGAGGATGCGCGTGCGGTAGGTGGTGACGGTCTTGGGGCTCAGGTGAAGCATGTCTCCGATCTGCACCAAATGTTCACCCTTGGCCAGCAGTTTCAGGACCTCGATTTCCCGATTCGACAGCGCTTCATGCGAGGCGGCGCTTTGTCCGCCGATCATGCTGGCAAGCTTCTCAGCCAGTGATGGGCTGACGTACTTACTGCCGCGCGCGGCCTTGCGAACCGCCGCCACCAGCGTGGCGGTCGGACTGTCCTTGGTGAGATAGCCTGCAGCACCCAGTTTCAGCGCACGCAGCGCATAGATTTCTTCCGAATAGGTGCTGAGAATCAAAACAGCGAGTCTGGGCTGCGCTACGCGCAAGCACTTAAGCAATTCGAGGCCATTTTTGCCGGGTAACGCTATATCGACCAGCGCGACATCGAAGTTCGGGTCCCGCACGAGGTGCAGCGCATCGGCTGCCGTTTCGGCTTCACCGACCACGCGAATTTCCGGCGCGGAACTTAGCATGAGGCGAACCCCGTTCCGGGCGACGGTGTGGTCATCCACCAGCAATACCTTGATCAACTCAGCTTCCACTTGTACTCTCCATCGGCAGTCGCAGCAATACAGTCGTGCCGACGCCAGGTCGCCCGGTCACGACCAGGTTGCCGCCGAAATGCCTTGCACGCTCATGCATGCCGAGGATGCCCCACGACGGGTGGTTGGGCACGTGTTCGGCTTCGATGCCTTTGCCGTCATCGTGGATTTCGACGATGATCTCACCCTCCGCGGCTGCCGCGCGAATCGATACACGTGATGCTTCGGCGTGGCGCTGAACATTGGTGAGCGTCTCCTGTACGATCCGGAACAGCATCGTACTGCGTTCGGAGTCGATTTGTGTCGAGACGGCGCTCTCGTCAATTGCGCACTCGCAGACCAGGTCCGAGCGCGTCTCTATCTGGTTCGCATACCAATGCAATGCCTCCCATACGCCAAGCTGGTCCAGTATGCTGGGCCTCAGGTCCGTAATGACTCTGCGCACCGCTGCCATCGCATCATCGGCGAGACGGGCCGCGTCGATCAACAACGGGTCGGGAGAGCTGCCTGCCTGGACCGACCGCTCGAGGGAAACCGATACGTATGCCTTGATACCGGTGAGCAGACTGCCGAGTTCGTCGTGTATCTCCTGAGCGATGCGCTTGCGCTCATTTTCCTTGATCGTTTCCTGATGTGCGGCCAGTGACCGTAATGCTTCCCGCTTCTGCCGCAATACATCTTCGGTCAGCTTGTTTTGCGTGATGTCGACCAAGATTCCCTGTATAAAAAGCGGCCGGCCGGAATCGTCGAGCACCGCCTGTGTCTCGTCGCGAAACCACAGGATCTGGCCGTCTTTGGCCAGCAGGCGGTATTCGATCCGTCGCGGAGCATTGACAGCGAGACTGTTAGTCATGGCCTCCCGCACATGTGCGCGGTCGTCCGGGTGGACCTGTCTCGCGTGCAGTCCGCTGTCAGCCAGCCACTCCTGTGGTGAGAAGCCGAGAATGGCGATCTGCGGACTGATGTATTGCAGCGAACCAGACTCGCCGCAGGAAGAGATATAAGTGATGGCCTGAATCTGTTCGACCAGGGTACGGAATTTGGCTTCGGCCTGGCGTTTTGCCTCCAGCATCTGCTGCGCCCGTAACATACGCTGGATCACGCCTGGCAGCAGCTTCAGGTACTGGTGCTCGGAGTCTTTACCCAGGTAGTCCCGTGCGCCCCGTCGCATCAATTCTGCCGCTACGGCCGCGCTATCTCCGCCGGTCAGTACCATAACGGGCACGGCGATCTCCCCCGTGTCGTGGGCTAGCGCCGCAAGGAACTCGAGACCGTTCAGGTCTGGAAGATGGTAGTCGAGCAGAATGCAGTCCGGCCTTTGCGCATCGACTAGTTGCAACCCCTCTCTGCCCGTTTCCGCTTCGAATAACACGAAATCGCAAGTCGGATCCCTGGCAAATGCGCGACGGCAGGCCATCCGTTCCACCATATCATCTTCTACCAGGAGTATGCGAATCTGCGGTTTCGTCATGGTTGGTCAGGCTATCGTCAATGCCTGGAAAGTACTTGGTGTGCCGCTTTTCATGGTAGTTCGCTGAGGGACCAGTAGAGATCGATCGAGCGCATGACTTCCACGAATTGCCGATAGTCCACCGGTTTTGCCATATAACCGGCCACGCTGAAATTGAAACTGTTTACCTTGTCCTGCTTTTCCTCAGAAGTGGTGAGTACCAAAACTGGAATTCGCTTAAGCTGGTCATCGTTCTTGACCACCTGAAGAAACTCGATACCATTCATGACGGGCATGTTGAGGTCGAGCAGAATGATGCAGGGCTTTTCGTTGGCAGTATTGCGCAGATAGGCCAACGCTTGCTCGCCGTTTTCTTGCGGTATCACCGGATTGGCCACATGGATTTCTTTGAGAGCACGTCTGATGGTCATGATATCGACCTCGTCGTCCTCAACGAGAAGAATCGGCTTACTCGGTGTCTTCATGCAACTTGCTCCAGGTGTGGTTTGCTTGCCGTGCCGACGGGCAGGGTAAAGAAGAAGGTACTGCCGGTCCCCGGCGTGGATTCCAACCAGATTTCTCCCCCGTACATCTCGACAATTTTCTTTACCAACGCGAGCCCGACCCCGGTACTCTCGACCCTATCGCGCGGCGCGAGGGTCTGAAATAGCTGAAAGATCCGCTCGAAATGCCGCTGCTCGATGCCGGGGCCATTATCGGCCACGGAGAACTGCCACCGGTCGGCTTTTGCGACACAATTGATCCAGACTTGGCCGTCGGGCTTGTCCATGTACTTGATGGCATTGGATATCAGATTCTGAAATACCTGCTGGATCCGGGTTCGCTCGCAAAAGACAGTGGGCAGGGGGGCCTCGATGGTCACCGCAATGTTCTCTGACGGTGCGAGCAAATCGATCACTTCGCGCACCAACAGGTTGAGTTCGACCGCAACGGATGTTTCCTTGACGCGACCGACGCGCGAGTATTGCAAAATACCGTCGATAAGCGCGCTCATCCGGTGCACGCGGCTGATCAGTAGTCGCATGTGCTCGCGACCTTCGTCGTCGAATTTGTCCGCGTAATCGGTCGAGAGCCAGTCGGCCAGCGAACCGATGGCCCTTAGCGGCGCTTTGAGGTCGTGCGACACGACGTATGCGAAGTTTGTTAATTCCTCGTTGGCGCTGCTGATTTCCTGCAACAGGCGCAAACGCTGCTCTTCGGCGTGCTTGCGTTCGGTGATGTCGCGCACGACCCCCGTGAACATGCGGCGCTGTCCCAAGTGCATTTCCGCCACGGCTAGGTCCATCGGGAAAGTGGTGCCGTCCTTGCGCAAACCGACGACTTCACGGCCGACGCCGATGATTTTTTTCTCGCCGGTCTGCCGGTATTGGGCTAAATACCCATCGTGCATGTTGCGGAACGGCTCCGGCATCAGCATCGAGACGTTCTTTCCGATCATCTCGACGCCGCTATAGCCGAACAGGCGCTCGGCGCGCGGATTCACGCGTTCCATCACGCCTTGTTCATCGATGGTGATAATGGCGTCAACAGCAGTGTCGACGATCGCCCGCATGCGGGCTTCACTTTCCAGTAGCGCCTCCTCTGCGCGCTTGCGAGAGGTGATGTCGTGGATCGTCGCCATGACCAGTTTCAATCCGCGATCGGTCCTGAGCGGCGACAAACTGACTTCGATCGGAAACTCTCCGCCGTCCTGCCGACGGCCGAGCAGTTCCATCCCGGTACCCATGGGGCGAGCATGCGGAGCGGCAAAATAGTCCACGCGTTTGCCGATGTGCGCTGCCCTGAAGCGCTCCGGCATCAGTACTTCCATTGGCCGCCCGACAAGTTCCGAGCGTGGATAGCCGAAAAGCCGATCGACAGGCGGATTGGCATGGACAATCTGGCCATTACGATCGACGATCAGCATTGCTTCCGTAGCGGAAGCCAAAAGCCAGTTCAGAGTCTGGCCTTCCAGGATGTGTTCTTTCACGTAGTCCTGCAGAGTCCTTATACCGGCAATAAAGTCTACCAGCGCCGGGCTGTTGCTGCGCCGGAGAGTTAAATAAGCACTTGACGTGAAGCCAACTTCGTTGGCCCCATGTCTGCGCGTCGAGCAATCCGGCAATGGCGGCTTTGCCTGCGTACGTCAGTTTCTGCGCTCCGGACTGGACGAGCAGATCGTCACCCTGCGCGCCCCGGATCATCGCGACGCAGTCGATTACGAATGTCCCGCCATGGCGCTCACCATGCGCCTAGTCCGTCACGTGGCATCCACCGGCAAGGTACGCGTCCTGATGACCAATTTACCCGACAGCGCACGCTATCCGGCCTGGTCGCCGAAACAGCCGCGCGTCGCATCGCGCCACGCAATCGTGGCCGTCGACGGCGTCGGCCGGTCGATCAGCGTCACCGCGGCGGTAAAGCATCCGTCGGCGCCGTGCGCCTTCTGACAGCGCTGCTCGGCCCCTTCCATAGCGGCCAACAGGCGCGAAGGCGTCCCCAGCAGACAGATGGTCTGCGCCCACGGATCCATCACGTTTGCGTTTGCCAGCATGTCGAAACTCCTTGCGAAAGCGATCGGTTTAGCATTGCTTCTGGACTTTGGGACGCGGCGAAGGGCAGCGCGCGCCGTTCTCTCCTGCGACGGGCATGCTGGCGACTTATCCACCATTCACAGTCCTCGTCTCGTCAGGCGGTAACAGCGGCTGGCCGCGGCCTTCGTGATGCCAAGCATGCATCGGCCACGCGCGAAGGTTGTTCTGCATCGTCTGCTGCGCGCCGTTGCGCGCGCCGGGCCGGCCGTGCTGGCCCCGCCTGGCCGGGGGAATAGAGATATGGCCTGAAGCACTCTTGCGATGCGAATGACATATTTCTCTCCCTATACTTGCAAGCCAGTCCGGTTTTTATGCTCAACCGCTCGTGCGACTCTTCCAGACGTCGATTCCAGCATAAGGATCCCCGCGAGCGGCTGCAAAGCTGCGTTTGGACATTGACCTCATACCTTGGGCTATGCCGTGTCATACTTCAGTATGGTCCAACCAAATGCCATAACCCTGCGGTTCCAAAGTCGTCGCTGATTTATTTCGGCTTGCGGCCCGCTGCACGAAAAGATTCGCACTCGCTATTGCAAATGTCGTAGCTTTTTTTGATCGGATCCTTCAGATGCTGAGGAATATTCGGGTCAGTCAATATTCCTTTATAGACGCGGCGCTCGCCTCTCAATTTCTCGTACTTCATTTGGCCGACGTAGTCGGCATCGGACTCGAGCATCCTCATTGCTACGAGTGCTTCGATCATCGACCGGACATGTGTAGCGGAATGCGTACTCATATGGGCATTCGCGAGTCGCAACGTCGCTTCGAATTGCTCGGCAATTGTCGGTACGAGGCCGACGCGCGAACGGTCGGGCCAGCCCTTTGGGGGACGCGAGCGAACAATGATGCTGCGAAGATCGTCAAGAATCTGCCCCGACGTGTCGAGAAGTTGCGAGACCGTTATTGTGTTCATCTTCTTGAGCCCTGAGGCGGTCAGTCCTGCTCGAACCCCTTGCCAGACATATAGGCATCGAAACTTGCAATCTGCTCGTCGCCAGGGGGATCGTGCATGAAGTCAAAATGCCGAATACTGTCGGCAATGTCTCGGCGGCTAACATAGCCCATGCTGTATTTGCCGTTCTCCAACTCAAAGTCAAGCGAACCGCACCAGTTGTTGATTCGCCCATAACCCGGCATAAGAGCTGCCTGCTTGGGATTGCCGCTGACTTCGTGTTTTGCAAGCGACACGCGAACCCACTCCAGACGTGTGAACGGGATGTAGGTATGTCGGAGTTGCTTATCAAGTTCAGCCACAATCGCTTCGTCATTCAACACCTGCTCGATCTGCTCTATTCTGATTCTGAGACCAAAGTGCGAACCCGCCTTGTCGCGCTCTTTCAGTGACGCCAGTTTTTGCTCGAGCCCGTGGTTCCTCTGCCACTTGATGATTTCTTTTGCACGCTGCATCCAAGTCCGCAATAATTCATAAGCCGCGAAAATTCACATTTGCGACTGCGCGAGCAGAAAATGCGTATCAGCCGGGGTAGAGTCTGTCTCAAACAGCTCTCGCAATACCTTGTATTCCAGGGGCATGAGAAACTGATCTACGAGGTTCAGGTTCTGCGCCTGAGAACGCAGGTACATATCGTCGGAGAAAAAAACAAGGTTCGACAGCGATTGGTAGAGCGCCATACTGTTGATTGCTTCCGGGGCCTCGTACCGCGGGCCTTCGTTGTGTTCCTCGAATTCCCCGTCCATGTTCAATGCTCCGTGAGTCGGCGAAATAGGCGTGCTCGTTCCGGTGCAATTTTATCGCGAGGCGTCGCTTCTGGAAACACGGGTCCGTTCCCAGCCGCGAAGCGCGCATATCGAGGCTGACAACTGAACGACAACTGAAGCCGATCGGTCACCTATGGCATTTGATGGGTGCCAGCGGCGGTTGCAGCTTGGAAGCTACCGTGTGCGGAGAGTGTTCGTACGACGGGCCAGGGTCGAGTGTTGTCCTCGCGCAGGGCGAAGAGCCTTCTTTCGAAGTAGCCGGTTGTCCAACGACTGCAGAGCAACCTATAGCGCCCCTTGACCGGCGATCGGCCAATGACCGCAAAGGCCGAGAAGCTGTATTCAGCCTCGCGTCGGTGAATGGCCGCTAGTCGTGGTTGAACAGCCGCAGATCCCGCGGCGCCCCTAACGACGGCAGATGGACTGCCGGGATGATTGAAGACAGCGAGCTGTCGCAGTATGAACCGGGCCGCGTGCCTCGTTCAATTTCGTCTCGGTCACCAAGCCGCGGCACAGCCATACCCCACTGTCTATTTCGGTGTCGCGATCAATCACATCGCCGCGGGTCCTGCGCCAAACCCTGCCCGGTCAACCCGAGGCTCGACATGCACCCGGCTCCCAGCTCCCCGCCCTTGACCCGCGACCGTAGCCGATAGCGGCCACGCATCAAGGGGCGAGGGACCGTGTTGCCCGCACCCCTCCCTCGCCTTTTTCCTTGACGCCTGCCCGCTATCGGCTCCTCGAGTCGCACGGGCGGGAACCAGGGAGCCAGGCGGCAGCAAAGCCAACCCCGAGTTCCACCGGAAAGTGTCCAGCCGCAACGGCAAACCACATTCCACCGCCCGGTTCAGGTCCTCAACCTTGACTGTGGAGACTGCCATGCAACTCGCTTCCTCTTTCCATTACGGCTCCCCGATGCTGCGCGCTGACTCGCCGCTTTCAGACGATCAGATCCGGCGCGTCGCCCCGTCCATCTTCGCTGATGGCAAGCACGAAAGCCGTTCGGAACGTTATACCTATATTCCGACCATCGACGTCCTGCGTGGTCTTCGGAACGAAGGCTTCCAACCGTTCATGATCTGCCAGACCCGCGTGCGCGATCAGGGCAAGCGCGAATTCACGAAGCACATGCTGCGGCTTCGCCATGCTGATCAGATCACTGGCGAGGAAGCCGATGAGATCGTGCTGCTGAATTCTCATGACGGCACCAGCAGCTACCAGATGCTCGCAGGCACGTTCCGCTTTGTCTGTCGGAACGGCATGGTCGCGGGCGACAACATCGCCGATATTCGCGTACCGCATAAAGGCAACGTCGTACAGAACGTGATTAACGGCGCGTTTGACGTTCTCGACGGCTTCGACCTGATCCGCGAGCAGAAGGAAGGTATGCGAGCCGTCGAACTGAACCTCGACGAACAGCATGCGTTCGCCCGCTCCGCCCTCGCCCTGCGCTACGACCCGACCGACGCCGAGGCAGCCGCTCCGGTCACCGAAAGTCAGCTACTGGTGCCGCGCCGTTTCGAAGATCGCCACGACGATCTCTGGACGGTCTTTAACCGGGTGCAGGAAAACCTCACCAAAGGCGGCCTGCACGGGCGCTCTCGCAGCGGGCGCGCCATGTCCACGCGCCCCATCACCGGCATCGACCAGAACGTGAAGCTCAACCGTGCGCTGTGGATGCTCGCTGACGCCATGCGCCAGATGAAGGAGTAAGCGCCGCAGGGGCGAAAGCGTTTTGCCTCCCTCGCTCCGTCACATTCCATCAGGATTCCTATCCGGGTCACGTCCTGGTGGAATCGGACAGCACCCGACCCGGAACCTTCCTTTTTATTTTTCTGGAGTCAGTCATGCAAGCTCAAGTCGAAACCGTCAAGGCGAACACCGACGAAGCCGTCTCGCCGCTCGAAACCAACTTCGGCGACGAACAGCCGCTCGTCACCGTGCCGTATTCCAGCCTGCGGCCCTCACCGCTCAACGCCCGCACGAAACCGCTGTCGGGGATCCCGGCGCTCGCCGCCAACATCCGGGCGAGGGGCCTGCTGCAAAACCTCGTCGTCCACGACATGAAGCGATCGCGTGGCAAGCAGCGCCGGTATGGCGTCTGCGCGGGCCAGCGCCGGGAAGCCGCGCTCGACCTGCTGTTCGAACAGAAGCATATCGTGGCCGACTATCCGGTGCCGGTGCGAATCGTCAGCGAAGGCGAAGCCCTCGCCATTTCGCTGATCGAGAACAGCGAACGCGAAGCACTCGACCCGTTCGACGTGCTGCGCGCATACCGGATGCTGGCCGAGGAAGGGCGTAGCGTCGATTACATCGCGGCGCTTTTCTCCGCCTCGCCGCTCACGGTCAAGCGGCGCATGAAGCTCGCCAACGTATCGCCCAAGCTGCTCGCCAAGCTGCGCGAGGACGCGATCACGCTCGAACAGCTTGCCGCACTCGCCCTCGCAGACGACCACGAAACGCAGGAACACATCTGGTCCGACGCGAACGGGTGGCAGCGCCAGCCGAACTACCTGCGACAGGCGATCACGCGCGCCGAAATCGATGCGAGCCGCAGCCGCCTCGTCCGATTCGTCGGCCTCGCCGCCTATGAAGCAGCGGGCGGCTACATTCGCCGCGATCTGTTCAGCGACGACGAAAACTCGGGCTACATCGCCGACGCCGAACTGCTGCAGAAGCTCGTCGCGCAGAAGCTCGACGCTGCTGCCGCCGAAGTGCGGGCCGAGGGATGGGGCTGGACGGAAACGCGCATCGAACGCGATTTTGTCGAACTGAACCGCCACGGCAGGTTGCGCCCGGTGCAGCGCCCATACACCGAGGACGAGCAGCGCGAAATGGACGCCCTCACCGCGCAGCAGGATGAACTCGCCGAAAAAATCGAAGCACTGGCGGAGGACGACGAAAGCGCCTATGAGGAAGCCGACCGGCTCAACGACGAAATTGAGCGGGTCAATGCGATGCTCATCGCACTCGAAAACCGAGCGCTCGCATGGGACACGCATCAGATGGCCGAGACGGGCGCATTCGTGATTGTCGGGCCGCAGGGTGAGTTCGTCATCGAGCGCGGCCTCGTGCGGCGCGAGAGCAGCGCGGCACTGGACGCGGCAGGGGCAACCGTCACCGGCATCGCCGCAGCCGAAGGCCCGGACGCGCCGTCCACCAAGGCTCCGAAGATCAAACCCGTCCACAGCGCGAAGCTCTGCCAGCGGCTCACGGCGCACCGTACCGCTGCCGTCCACGCGGAACTGGTCGCCCGGCCCGCCATGGCGCTCGTCGCCCTGCTGCACTACCTGACCCCGAAGGCACTGCCCGAGCACTTCGGGCACACGTCTGCGCGCAGCTATCTCACACTGTCCGGCGAGAACAACCACGACAGTCTGCTGCGCGCGGCCGACGACCTGTCCGCCAGCCCCGCGTGGAACGCCATCGAGACGCAGCGGACGCGCTGGATCGATGAACTGCCTGCCAGAAGAGCGGACCTGCTGCCGTGACTGATCGAACAGGACCCCGTCACGACGCTGCTCGACCTGCTTGCATTCTGCACCGGCACCCTGCTCGACGGCATCGCGGGCGAGGAAAAACCGCATGCGATCAACACGCTTGCGGGTGCGCTGAACCTCGACATGACCCGGTACTGGACGCCGACGCGTGCGACGTATTTCGATCACGTCAGCAAGGCACGCATCGCGGACGTTGTCTCCGCTGCCGTGTCACCAAAAGCCGCCACCGACCTCAACAAGATGAAGAAGACCGACGCGGCAACCGCCGCCGAGCTTCGGCTCGCAAAGGTGGCATGGCTCCCGGAAATACTCACCGATCGCGAAGCCCCGGCCACGCACGTCACGGGAAAACCGTGACGACGAGGATGAAGACGGCGCCGATGCGGGCGATACCGGCAACGGCGCGGACGACACACCGGAAGACGAAGACGTCGATGCTGAGCCGGATGCCGGTAACGGCACGGAACACGTCAACGATACGCCCGCCGACGCAGAAGCCGCCCCTGTCGCCAGTAGCCCGCTGACGTCGTGGCCGTACCCGACTTCGGACAGCATGGACAGCGCGCAATCCGGCCCCCTCGTAGCGTGATCCCACCTTTCGCCCCGGCAACGGGACGAGGCAGGCGGCAAGCCTGAATGCGCCGCCTGCCAGACCTGAACCGGTGGAACACATCATGACCAACCGCATCCGCATGGCCGTGCTCACCATCAATGCCGAAGGCTCGCCCGACCTCTCCCTGACTTTCGTTGAAGCCACCGATCTGCAATACAACGAAGGCAAGCACTACGACATGGCCCTTGCCCGCGCCGAAGATGAAGGCTACCGGGCACCGATGATCGCCTTCGACCAGAACGACGCGGCTGCAGACGTGCTCCGCCACGCCGCTGAATTCATGGAGGGTGACACCGACGAGGTATAACCCATGCTGGCAGACGGCGAGCCGTCTGCCCGTATCCAATGGACGCCAGCCCACCATCCGGCCAGCCCGCCTGCGCCCGCGGCCAGCAGCATCACAATCAGTCCGCCGACGACCAGCCCATAGCACGCCCGCACGAGCCGCCGTAGGGCGACGCGCTCGAATGACGTGAGCGTCGTATCGATCCGTTTCTGTTGGTCACGTACGGCGACAGCCGTCGTCCCCACGAGCCGGTTACCGGCAACGCGGGCAATGTGATTCGCCGCCCGCTGCGTGAGTGTAGTCAGCGCCTCATCGGTCAGCGCCGCAAGCGCGGCCCGGTAGCGCGCCTCATGTTCATCGATCATCTGCCCGGCCAGTTCAATCGTGGCCTTGCAGCGCGCGAGCGCGTCACGATGCTGCGTCATCAACGCATCCGTCGCTGCCCGCGCCTCCGTCCGCACGACAACCAGACTGCCCGCGCCTGCCTGCCGGATGCGCTCCGGCATGGCCTCGTAGAGTCGCCCGTAGTGCTCGAGCATGACCAGCACAGACCACAGCGCATCGTTGTCGCGGAGGTTGAGCGCACTCGATACCCGACGCATTCGCAGCACACTGGCATCGTCGGGCGATTCGCCCGTGACGTCGAGAAACAGACAGGCGAGCTCGTCCACCGGCCTGCCCGGCCTGCTATCCATCGACCGTTACCTTGGCGAACATGGCATCGCACAACGAACGCCAACGCAATAGCTCGACCCGTTCACAGATATGCATCTGTCTCCGCTGCCTTGCGAATCGACATGCGCTGACTGCGAAGCTCGTCCGCGACCCGATCCGCAAGATCAGGAAAATCCAGTGAGTGACCGCGCGATTCGATGGAACGGCGAAGCTGCGACCCCTGATACAGCGTGAACTTGTCCGCCGGACCGAAGTAGCCATTGCGTACGACGTTTATCACCGCGTCCGGGAACGTCTCGTTGAAAGCGCTCAGCAATTCAAGGCTGTCGCGTTGCCGGTTGATCATCCACAGGACAACAAGCCGGCGCCGAAGCTCGCCAAGCGCGCCGGCCAGTGTCGCCCCGAACTGCTCAACACCCGTCTGGCTCCGCGCCGCCGTGTTGACAACGATCGCTGCGTCTCGTTGCTCGTCGCAGAAATTGACAAGGCCGATCCAGCCGTCTGCATCGTCCAGGTTATAGGCAATGCAGCGCATATCATCCTGGACTGCTTTCATCACGTCCGGGTTGGAGGTATCCGTTTCCACAAGCGCCGCATGAATATCCCGCCGTAGCAGATAATCGGCCAGCGCGAGCGCAACAAAACTCTTGCCTACGCCGCCCTTGCTGCCACCAACGAGATAGATGGGGTAAGTCGTCATGTCCATTTGAATCCTCTAAAGGTTCTCGGTGTCAGGCCTGATCTCGAATGAGAACGCGTCACGCATCACCATGCTTCCCGGCCTACTGACAATCTCTCCCGCATCCTGCTTTTGATTTTCTCTGACAGCCTCCGCGCGCGGTACATCGTCCTTGCTTACCTTCTTCGTACGAGGCGATGGTCCGGCATTGTCTCGTGCCGGTTCCTTTGCAGACTGTCGAGCTGGTTTGTCTTTCTTCGATGGGTATAACGCGTACTTGACAGAGCCAACGCTAAAATCAACGCCCTTCTTCCGTGCATGTTCAACGATTTCTTCCAGCGTATATCCCTTCTTCCTCACCGCACCGATTACCAGACGCATCTCTTTCATCGCATCGGTAATAGAGACGCGCTGCTCGGCCTCTGGCTTGACCGGCAGTGATTCCAGAGTGCGGACAAGCTCATCCCATTGCGCCCGGGTATAGCTTTTCGCAACTGGCATGGCTCGCTCCGTCGTGCTCTCTTTATCCCATCTTGTTCACTCGGGAAGACCTCGTCAACACCTGTTTTTGGCCGGATTTTCGCTATCGGAACGTCATGGAATCAGACGGATCGCGTTGGAATTAAAGAAATATTTTGGACACGTCTGGCACGAGCAACGGACCGGGCTGATGTCCGGAAAGACGTAGCGAAGGGATTCCGGACAAACTTCACGACGGCGCAGGCGCAGAACGATCACAGGCAACGGGCTGAATTGTTCTGGCCATCAGGATTCACACAATGGAACTGCGAGCCGATAGAGACACGATAGTCTCGCAGACTATATCCCTTACTCTACGAACTCCCGATAGCCCTGCCTGCATATCTTTGGGAAAGACCGGCGAGATTTTAGGAGACCAACAGCCGCCCGAAGCTGAATCGACGTTGCCGATTCAGCGCGTGCGATTACCGACTCCAGCCGCGGCCCTCGCAGACATCTGACATTCAGGTAGCGGCAGTGGACCGGATCACTACGCAGAAATCCGCCTGCCCAGTATGCAGACTCGTTCAATCGACATCCCGCACCATGAGATACGGTGTGCGGTCGAGCAAAGGAAGAACAGCGGATTCATGGGGTGCATCCCGCGGACGCATCTGGCCACCTTACGGAAATTCCCGGCCAACCTCGCTGAAAGCGCTTAGCCGGAAGATAAAAACGGACATTGAAACGAGGTATGGCAGGATAGGCTATCGCCGGTTTAGGGCGCCCATGTACCTCTTACAAGTACAACGTGCGTTGTCCAGCCCGTCGATGTTCCGCCGCGGCGGGTAGACGCAGCCGAATCCCCCGCCTTGGCAGGCAAACAGGATCTGGCCAATGGTCACTACACGATCGGCGAGACTCAACGCGCCAATCGCGAGTGAGACCAGCGCTTCGTCGCCGCAGACCTGCGGGAACTCGCGCACGTCGAACTGCTGGAGGCGGCGCAGGAGTGGTTCGAACCTCTGAGCGGAATGTGGGCGATGGTTTGCCGCGATAACCCGCCTTATCGCCGCGATCCTCTCCTGGGGGATATCAAGCCGCCACGTGCCGTGACAGCGGTTTTTGCCCTTCACGTAGCCGGCGAAGCGGCAGCTGAATTCACCCTCGTCACGTGGGCGGATTCTTGAACATCATGCGCCAACGCAAATCGGTGGCTTTGTTCTTATCGCACGCCAAAGGAAGCAGAACCTCCTCAGACCCGCTATGTGCGCAGCGGCCTCAGGCCCGCGCGAACCTCTTGCGCGAACAGGAGTGGCTGTTCCCACGCCGCGAAGTGGCCGCCCTTATCCGGCCTGTTGTAATAGATGAGGTTGTGATACGCCCGCTCTGTCCAACTCCGGGGGGCCTGATAGTTCTCACCGGGAAATGCGCTGATGGCAGCCGGAACGGAGATGTCGGCGGCGTTGTAAGGGTTGAAGTGCGACTCCCAATAGAAGCGAGCTGCGGAAATCCCCGTGTTCGTCAGCCAGTAGAGCGTGATGTCGTCGAGGACGTCGTCTCGCGTCAGATCGCCTGAAGCGTGTCCGTTGATCGTGCGGCCGAACACGGCCGACGTGAGTGCCGACGCCGGCTGGCCATAGCCGTCCGGGTGATCAAGCAGCCAGCTTGCCAGTGCGATGGGCGAGTCCGACAGTCCGTAGAGCGTCTGCGGGCGCGTGCCCTGCTCCAAAGCATAAGCGCGCCGCTTCGACAAGGCGCTGAGCATCTCGTAAGCGTGCTTTTCGTCGTCGGAAAGACTCGCGGGTGCCGGTTCGCCGGCTGCAAGTGCCTTGGCAATCTCGGGCGGAATCGTCGCCGGGAAGTTGGTGTGCATGCCCAGCAATTCCGGCGGCGCCTGTTTAGCCATCGTATTCGTGACAACCCCACCCAGATCGCCGCCTTGCGCCGCAAACTTCGCATATCCGAGACGCTTCATCAGCACGACCCAGGCACGCGCGGTGCGCTCCGGACCCCAGCCGGTTTCAGTAGGTTTGCCTGAAAATCCATAGCCCGGCAAAGACGGAACCACCAGATGAAAGGCGTCGGACTCGCTCGCGCCATATGCCGTCGGATTGGTCAGCGGACCGATGATCTTGAGCTGCTCGATTACTGAGCCGGGCCATCCATGCGTGACAACGAGCGGCATCGCGTTTTCATGCTTCGAACGAACGTGGATGAAATGGATGTCCACGCCATCGATCTCGGTGACGAAATTCGGCAGCGCGTTCAATCTCGCCTCGACCTTGCGCCAGTCGTAGTCAGTCGACCAATGGCGCGCGACTTCCTGGCTCATC
Source organism: Paraburkholderia sp. UCT31 (assembly GCF_014397655.1). Lineage (NCBI taxonomy): Bacteria > Pseudomonadati > Pseudomonadota > Betaproteobacteria > Burkholderiales > Burkholderiaceae > Paraburkholderia > Paraburkholderia sp. UCT31. Next base: position 57,261 of record NZ_VZQP01000036.1, on the reverse strand, counting down.
GCGAGCGGCACGCCTTGCGAGTCGTCGGTGACGGTCTCCCGATCCGGCCAGCGCGTCGCCTTGATGCGTCGCCGCAAATCGATTAGTTGCGACTCAGGCGCATGGATATGCAGCGGACGAATGGCGGTCTTGTCGCCGCCAGTCGGCTGGGCAACGCCAGTGATTGTTTGATTCGTTTCCGCAAAAGCGAGCTGACTCAATGAGCCGGCCGCAACCGTTGCCGCTGCCACGCCAACAAAGCAACGGCGAGACGGCGATTGGGGAAGGATATTGTCTGACATAAGTTTTCCGGTTTTCGATGAGCCAGTCTCTCGATTAGTAGCGGGGTGATCTCCCGCGCTATTTATTGCGTTTGCGATCGTCGACCCAGAGTGCGCTGCGCCCCGTAGGGGCGTATTCGAACGCGCGCATGTATCGCCCCGGTTTGCTCGAAGGGCGCTGCTGCAGGCGCGTGTACCCACGCGCCATGCAGATACATTTCTATGCCAAGAAGAACCGTGTTCGCAAGAATATGAAGGCGTTAAGCGGTGGTTTCACCGCGAGTGAATTCGGCGGCGTGGAGTCTCACGAAGTCATGCACGCTCGTCGGCGCGTGGCCGGTGAGCTTGAACAGGTCATCGGTCATACGGTCGTATCGTCCTTGCGCATGAAGTTCCGCCATCACGGCCAGGTGATTGATGAGGTGCGCTGGCACGCCCGCCTCCCTGAGCTTGTCGGCCCACGCCGAGACCGGCACATCGCGGTAGCGGATGGTCCGGCCGAGTGCCGCAGAAAAGGCACGCGCGTGGTGTTCAAGATCGGCCGACTCAGATCCGGTCAAGTTATAAACATGGCCGATGTGTGGCGCCGGATCATCGAGGATCACCGATACGGCGTGCGCCACATCGACAGCCGAGATAGGCGAGGTGCGGCTGCTGCCCAGCGGCAACACCAGTTCATCGCGATCACGCACGCCTGCATCGGCGAGACGCAGCAAGAAACCTTCGAGAAAGACCGTAGGTCGCACCGTGACGACCGGCAGCCCAGACCATGCCAATACCTGCTCGGCAAGCCAGTGCAGCTTGTGTTGGGGGCTCTCGGTGGTCTCTGTGATGCTCATTTCCGTGACCGTCATCTGCGACATGTTCACGAAAAGCGGCGCCAATCTCGCCGCGCTCGAAGGGATCAATGCCGATCGTGAAGCGCCCATCAAGATCCGCCAGTCCAAGTATCTCAATAACCTGATCGAACAGGACCATCGGGCGATCAAGCGACGAACGCGGCCCATGCTGGGATTCAAAACCTTTCGCTGTGCCCGGATCCGTCTGGCCGGCATTGAAATCATGCACATGATCGTCGAAGGACAGATGAAATGTGCTCGCGGAATCTGTCCGTCCGCAGCCGATAAATTTTACGATCTCGCAATATAAGCAGTACTTCGCATATATAACTCGCTCCCCCTTGATCTTTACTGCGACAAAACCGTTTCTGATGGCTCAGCGACTCAGAATGCAATCAGACGGACGCGATAAAAAAACTTCGTTGAACGCGCGCTGCCTTCCCTTCCCCCGGATTACATCCCCCGGGGCAGTCCAGCGCGCTCAACGTCACGTTCCTGATTCCATAACTACATTGCGCATCCTGCTTGGACTAAGGCTCATGCAACGATGGCTCTCTCTTCCTGTACGGCAATAGAGCGCGCAACTAATTATATGACACAGTATGATTAGCGAAACCCGTTGGTTTTATCGGACCGACTCCAGATAGATCATCTCCTCTCGATCGGCCGCTGCCAGGCCTGAATTGATATGGCGTTCCTGCGCGATCTCGCGGATCAGGGGCGCAGCCACTTGGAGAATGGTCGAGCCGCTACCCATCGCGTGAGCAAGGCCCACCACAGGCACGCCAAGGCGATAAGCCTTACGTCCAGTGTCGTGCTCAAGATATCCCGCGGCAACCAGCGTTTGCGTGAGACGGCTGACCGTGGCCTTCGGCAACCTTGTTCGCTCGACAAGATCCCCGTTGCCGAGCAACGTCGCGCCTGGACCAAAAGCTCGCAGCAGTTCCAACCCCCGCTCAAGCGAGCGATTCGACGCTACCCCTCGACCGGGCTTCTGTATAGGTTTTCTTGTCGGCACCGGGACGATAATCCTCACGTCTTGCCTGCTTCAGGAAACGACTTTTGTCTGGCATTCCTATGCTTTGGTCTACTTGCCGCGTTTTCAGGCGTCGCTATTATTGCATTAACGATCTGACTCAGACATGTTACTAGCTTAATTCCACAGGGTGGAATTGATTGATGTCGCCAGCATTCAATTCATATTAGCCAAACTGCTCCAGCACCAAAGGATATTGCACATGACACAAAACAACTATGGAATGTGGGTCGATGGGGCCGTCTACCCGGCTAGCGGGAACGAGCGCATTCCGGTCACCAATCCTTACGATTTGCAGACATGGGGGTCGATTGCGGTGGCTACCGAAGCCGACGTCAAGTACGCCGTGCATTGCGCAGCGCGCTGCTTTCGCGAAACCTGGAGCAAGGTAAACGGTTATCAGCGCGGGCGCCTTCTCAATGTGCTGGCCGATCTTCTCGATACGCACGCAGAACGTCTGGCGGAGCTGGAAACCCGTAACAACGGGAAGTTGTACAAGGAGACGCTGACGCAGATGCGCTTTTGCGCACGCAGCTACCGCTATTACGCAGGTTGGGCTGACAAAATTCACGGCGAATACCTCCCGCTCGATAATCCGGATATCGTCGATATCTCGCATCACAGACCCTATGGCGTCGTCGCCCTTATTACGCCGTGGAATAGTCCGATGGCGCTGCTCGCCAACAAATTGGCGCCCGCCCTCGCCGCTGGCAACTGCGCCGTCGTGAAGCCGTCCGAATTCGCCTCGGTTACCACGCTCGAATTCGCTGCGCTCATTTCAGAAGCTGGTTTTCCGGCAGGAACGGTGAACGTGTTGACGGGCGACAGCGCAACCGGTACTGCATTGATCGATCACCCGGCAGTTCGCAAAGTTAGTTTTACAGGCGGTAACGTTGGCGGCCAGCGCGTGATGGAGCGCGCAAGCCGACGGCAAATCCCGGTTACGCTTGAACTGGGCGGCAAATCCCCCAACATCATTTTCGCCGATGCAAATCTGCCCCGCGCTATCAACGGTGCGATCGCCGGCATTTTCGCGGCAGGCGGCCAGACTTGCATCGCGGGATCGCGATTGCTTGTGCATGAGTGCATCTATCAGGAAGTGGTTGAGACGCTTACCGCACGCGCCGACCAGATCGTTCTCGGCAATCCAATGGCGCCCGCCACGCAGATGGGGCCGGTGGCCAACGCACCGCAACACGAACGCATCACCGCGATCATCAACCAGACTATAGGCAGCGGAGCAACGCTGGTCACACGCGGCCATAGTCTAGACGCAATGCCCACGACGGGATACTTTATCGCGCCAACCGTATTCGCTGATGTGAAGCCCGACATGTTCATTGCCAGAACTGAGGTATTCGGTCCGGTGCTGTCTATCCTGAAGTTTGCTGACGAGGAGGAAGCGATCTCGGTCGCGAACGACAACCCGTTCGGCCTGGCAGCTGGCATCTGGACTCAGGATGTCAGTCGTGCGCATCGGGTCGCACAGCGAATGGAGGCCGGTAACGTGTGGGTGAACACCTACCGCATGGGCGCTGTGCAGGCACCGTTCGGCGGCGTCAAGGGTAGCGGCTTTGGCAAGGAACGTGGCATCGAAGGGCTACGTTCATATCTTACGGTGCACAACCTGATGATCGATACGTCAACCCATGACGATGATCCATTTTCGATTCGCGCCTGACAATTTAAATCTTTTTACCGCTTCTCGAAATCTAGGAGAATTACCATGACTAACATCGGGAAAAACAACTTCAAGCGTGTCTGGTTCATTACCGGTGCCTCACGCGGCCTAGGCGCACTCATCGCCGAAGCGGCTCTCGCTGACGGAAACGCCGTCGTCGCAGCCGGTCGAAATGCTGCAGCAATCACCGAGCGACTGGGGGAATCCTCGGCGCTTTTATCTGCGGCGCTTGACGTGACAAATGAAGCACAGGCCAAAGCGGCGGTTAAGGCGGCAGTTGAGCAATTTGGTCGGATCGATGTGTTGATCAATAACGCGGGGTTTGGTTTGCTGGGGGCTATCGAAGAGTCTAGCGACGCCGATGTGCGCCATATGTACGACACCAACGTTTTCGGGCTGTTGAATGTCACGCGCGCCGTGTTGCCCGTGATGCGTTCGCAGCGTGCGGGCCACGTCATCAACATTTCTTCAATCGGCGGCTATCGCGCAGGCGCCGGATTCGGTGCTTATTCTTCGACCAAGTTTGCAGTCGAAGGGCTGACCGAGTCCTTGCGAGCGGAGCTGAAGCCACTCGGTATTTACGCTACGGTCGTGGAACCCGGATACTTCCGTACGGACTTTCTCGACGCTTCGTCGCTGAAAGTTGCCCGGGAAGTGATCCCTGACTATGACGAGACGTCGGGCAACGTACGCAGGGTTGCCGCGAAGATCAACCACAGTCAGCCAGGCGACCCTGCGAAGTTGGCGAAAGCCATGGTTGAGTTGGTCGACGCGCCAGCGCCTCCATTGCGCTTGCCACTGGGCACCGACACGCTTAAAGCAATCTCTGAGAAAAACGCCTATGTGACGCAAGAGACCGAGACCTGGAAAGCGCTGTCCGCGTCGACTGACTTTTCTGCTTCATAGTGTTTCGTTTGATCGGGCACGCACCAAGCGTTATAGCGAAAGCAAGCGCGTCAAACACGGCACGCCACGCTTTAGCGGCGTTTTGTTTTGCATGGAGCCGCCTGAACTGCTCGTACAACAAGGAATCCAAACATGAATACTGAATCGCTGACTTGCGGCATTGATCATCTGGGACTTACTGTTCAAGCTCTCGATGTGACGCGTGATTTTTTCGTCAACTGTCTTGGGTGGAAAGAGGTCGGGGCGAAACCTGCCTATCCGGCCGTGTTCGTCTCGGACGGACACGTCCTCCTGACGCTATGGCAGCAGAAAGATGAGCCGAACAAGGTCGAATTTGACCGCAAGAAGAATGTCGGGCTCCATCATCTCGCACTTCGGGCTGCCAGCGAGGAAGCATTCGCCACAATCTTCGAGCGGGTGGCAGCATGGCCAGGCGTCAAGGTGGAGTTCGCGCCGGAGGACTTAGGCAGCGGTCCGAAGCAGCACACCATGGTGTACGAACCCGGTGGCATCCGGCTGGAGTTCGATCTGGATCCCTGTTGACACGGGACATCCTCCGCATTATCGATGCGGCTATTTTGCATGATGCGGGTGAAAGCGCCCATCGAGGAGAACACTCGATGATTAGCACGCGAGGGGCTACTGAAGTCGGGATCAAGGGGTCGACCCGATACGATAATTCGACGAGACGCGATATCCGAACACGTCATCAATGCCTCAAAGGCCGCACGGCACCGCGGCTGCAACGAAGAACTCGACATGCCGCGATGCGGCCGACGCCTGCTTGACCTCGAACGCGTAATCGGGGCTATCCTCCTTGTCGTGCGAGATGAGGCGGATCCCCCGCAGAGCCGCCTGCGGCAACGTTCCGAGGCTCTGCGGGTTTCGCGTAACGCCCGATTCTGTAAATCTTTGACCAACATCGATTTTTAGGTCTGGTTTTCGCGCGGCTGTTCGGCAAGGCGCCGTGCTGGCATTTCCACCAGCCGGCGCCGCTTGTCAGTCAACCTTCGCGGTTTTCAGCCGAGCGAGCACGGCCACCCCGTCCGCTGCCTTCACACCTTGTCCTGCAGGAAGCACAAACACGGGATTGATTTCCGCCTCGACGATGCGGTCCCCGAGTTGCGCGGCCATCTCCGAAAACGCGACGATCGCCTCCACGAGTGCATCGACGTCGGCACGCACGCTGCCCCGGTAGCCATCAAGCAAGGGCCAGGTCTTCAGTTCATGCAGCATCTGCATCGCATCGTCACGAGTCAACGCAGCGCCGTCCGGGAGCAGTCGCATCGTCGTATCCTTGAACAGTTCGGCCGTGACCCCTCCCATGCCGAGCAGCATCGCGGTGCCAAGCGAGTCGCGATGCAGGCCGAAGATCAGTTCGACGCCACCGGTCACCATTTCCTGAACGAGGAAAGCTTTCGGTACGATGCCAGTCGCCGTTTGAACGTCAAAGCGCATCCGTTCGAGTCGCGCATCAATCGTGTCAACGCTCAACCCCACGGCGACACCGCCCACCTCGCTTTTGTGGGTGATTTCATTGGACAACAGCTTGAGCACGACCTTATCGCCAAACTCATGCGCTGCTGCCTTCGCCTCGCCCGCATTCGTCACGATCCGTTCGCGCACTGGCGTGATGCCGAACCGGCTGAACAACGTCTTGGCCTGCGCTTCATTGAGGGAGCCAACCGGAAGGTCATCCAGTAGAACCGGCTTGTTGGGCATTGGCTTAATCTGCCGCGCAAAGCCAAGCCGATTTTCGGTGTGCCGCCACATCGCGCCAAGTGCCACCGCCACACTCTCTGGGTCGACGAAAGCGGGCACCCCCTGACGATTGAGCAACGCGGTGACTTCCGGCGCGTGCGGACTCACGAATACAACCAGCGGCTTGTCGCTGCCTGGCAGCGAATCGCGAATCGCACCGGCCATCAGATCCGGCATCGCCAGACCGGACGACCCCACGATCACGACCACTGCGTCATAACCCGGGCTTGCCAGCAAGGTCCGAATCGCACCGCGCAGAAGGACCGGCTGAAGTCCGGCCAACGTGACGTCGATCGGGTTGCGATCGAGCACGGCATGATCGCCAGTCTGCAGCGCACGCAATGCGGCCGCAGTGGCCTCGTCGGGCGCGGGCGTGTCAAAGCCGCCCATGCCGAGGCTGTCGGTCACCAGCGTACCGGCGCCGCCGGTCGAGGTCAGAATGGCGACGCGTTTTCCCGACAACGGTCGACGTACGGCAAGCGCAGCCGGAATATCCAGCAGATCCGAGAACTTCTCCGCGCGGATCGCGCCGAGTTGCTGAAACAGCGCGTCATACATCCGGTCAGCTCCCGCCAGCGCGCCGGTATGCGAAACAGCCGAGCGCGCTCCCGATTCCGAGCGCCCGATCTTGAAGACAACAATCGGCTTGCCTGCTGCCGCCGCGCGCAATGCGGCCTGGCGGAAGCGCTCAGGATGGCGTAGCCCTTCCATGTACAACGCGATTACCGAGGTGGCGTCGTCATCGACGAGATAGTCGACGAAATCGGCCACGTCGAGATCAGCTTCATTGCTCGTCGACACCAGCTTGGACAGACCGATACCGCGGGCCGCCGCCCTCGACAGCAGCGAGCCCAGAATGCCGCCGCTCTGGGAGACGACGCCGATGCCACCCCCAGTGAATGACGAAGTCTCGAGTGCGCCGCTCGCGGACAGCATGATGCCCTCGGTCAGGTTCACCAGTCCGATCGTATTGGGACCGAGCAGGCGCATCGAGCCGGCAGCTTCTATCAGTTCCGACTGCCGCCGCGCGCCCTCTTCGCCTGTCTCCGCGTAGCCGCTGGCCAGCACCATAGCCGCACCTGTGCCAATGCGTGCCAGTTCGCTGACCGCCACATACGCGCGCTCGGCGCCGAGCAACACGATGCCGACATCCGGCGCTTCGGGCAGCGATGCGACGTCCGGATAACAACGCAGGCCGTCGATCGTTTCGTAGCGCGGGTTGACGGGATAGATCTGTCCATTGAACCCGTGCTTCTTCAGATAGGCTACGGGGCGACCGGACGTCTTCGCAGCATCGGCGGACGCACCGATGACAGCCACGCTGCGCGGGCTAACAAGGCGTGAAATTGCGTTCATCTTGACCACTCCACTCATGACGTTCACCGGCTCTTGTTCAAAAAATCGAGGACCGATTCCCGATGCTCATGGCTCGTATAGCAGACCGCCTGCGCCTGACTGCCCTGTGCAAAGACCTGATGCGCCGACAGCTCGTAACTCTGGTTCAGGATCGACTTGCCGAGCGCGAGCGCCGTCGGCGAGCCTTGGCTGAGTTCTTCTGCCCACGCCTGCGCATCGGCGAGAAGCGCGTCCGGATGACTCACGCTATCGGCAATCCCGAGAGTCAGAGCCTCCGGCGCCTCGACCTTGCGGCCGCTGAAGATCAGTTCCTTGGCCCGCGAAAGGCCCACCCGGCGCGGCAGAAAATACATACCGCCGCCATCGGGAATCAGCCCGCGCTTGATGTAACTCCAAGCAAAGCTGGCCTGCTCCGACGCCACGACAAAGTCGCAACTGAGCGCCATATCGGCACCGAGGCCCGCCGCCGCGCCGTTCACAGCGGCAATGGTTGGCTTCGGCATGGAGAACAGCAGATTCACTGTGTGATGCACGCGTTGCTGGCGCGACCATCCGTTGAATGCCATCTCGCCCGCAGGCGCCTCCATCCGCTTTGCCATGCCACTAACGTCACCGCCCGCACAAAATCCTTTTCCATTGCCGGTCAGAACGACGGCGCGAACCTCGGGGTCTGTCGACACCCGACTCAACGCCTCAATGAGTTCCGTACGCATATCGTCGGAAATGGCGTTGCGCTTTTCAGGGCGATTCAGTGTGATCGTCGCGACGTGCGACGTGATGGTCAGTTCAATGTTTGATGTGCTCATGACTCTACCTTTCAGGAACAATTGCTGGCGAACGGCGGTATCAGCAGTCCTGCCATCCGTCGATCGATATTAGGCACAGTAATCGTCGCCGGACGGAAAGGCACCCCACGCGTTCCACTGTGTGAAACCACAACGTGTCCGGAGACGCCGCCGGTAACCGAGCCGTTCCACTCTGTGAAACCGACCTCTTGGCAGGCCCTGTATGTCGCCCATAATTGGTCCACATGCAAACGCCGCGTCGAGCCCATCGGGACGAGCGGCGCTACGATATAAAGACGGAGACATCATGCAAGCAGCCCGGACGACATTGATTGAGCCGCAAGCGCTAGAGCCGCATGCGGACGCACGTGGCATTTATCGCAGGGTTACCTGGCGGCTGCTGCCCTTCCTGTTTGTCTGCTACGTGTTCGCCTACCTTGACCGGGCCAATATCGGCTTCGCGCACCTGCAGTTTTCGCGCGACATTGGCATGTCGGAGGCTGCTTTCGGGCTAGGCGTGGGGCTGTTCTACGCCGGCTATATGCTTTTCGAAGTGCCGAGCAACCTGTGGCTTCAACGGGTCGGCGTGCGGAGCACCCTGCTGCGTATCATGGTGTTGTGGGGCCTCGTGTCAACGGCAACGGCTTTCGTACAGACCCCTACCCAGTTCTATATCGCGCGCGTTCTCCTGGGTGCCGCTGAAGCAGGCTTCTTCCCAGGTGTGATTCTCTACTTCACCTACTGGTTTCCGTCCGCTCGCCGTGCTCGCATCACGTCAATTTTCATGACGGCCATCTGTGTGTCCGGGATCATCAGCGGCCCCTTGTCCGGATTGATCCTTCATAGCCTGTCAGGGGTCGGCAACCTCAGGGGATGGCAGTGGATGTTCGTGATCGAAGGCCTGCCTTCGGTTGTCGCGGGGTTCTTCGCGTATGTCTACCTCACTGACAGGCCCGAACAGGCCACATGGTTGAGCCCGGCTGAGAAGGAGTTCCTGATCGGTGAGCTGAAAAGGGAGGCGCTCGCCAAGACTGAACGGGCACAGGCGTCCATCTGGGTAGCACTCAGGGAGCCGAAGTTCTGGGCATTGACCCTCGCTTACTTCAGCGTGCCCTGGGCGAGCATTGTTGTGCATATCTGGGCCCCGAGTGTGATCCAGAAGAGCGGCGTGACCAACTTCTGGCACATTGGCTTGTTGTCCGCAATTCCGTACATTGCCGGCGCCATCGCGATGTACCTTCTTGGCAGGAACTCGGATCGCATGCTTGAGCGGCGGTGGCACTTCATGGCTAGCGCGCTCCTTGCGGCACTCGGCGTTGTGTTTCTCCCGTATGCTGCAAACAATCTGGTTCTGCTGATGGTGATGTTGTGCATCGCGACGGCCGGCTATCTGGGGATGCTGTCGCTGTTCTGGACAATCCCTCCGGCATATCTGTCCAGCACCGTCGCAGCTAGCGGGATCGGCCTTATCAGTAGCCTCGGCCAGTTCGGTGGCATTTCGGCGCCGACAGTCATTGGATTCGCGTCCGCACACTTTGGAAGCAGCACCATCGGGCTATACGCTGTAGCGATTGTTTCCGTGCTGGGCGGCCTGGCGGTGGTGCTGGGTATTCCAGCTCGCGCCATCAATGAACGGTAGCCCCGCTGATCTGTCAACTTTCGATCCTGATGACTTCGGCCAGGATCTGATCGCGCAATCTGAGCAGGGGCGCTGCCAACTCCACGACAATGGTCTGGATGGGCTCGGCCGAACGCACACTGAAGTTTACGACAACGGTGCGGTGCCCGGAGATCATTAGCGGTACAGCGATCGCCACCACCTCTGGCTGCCAGCTTGCCCCGCAGAAGCCGCGGGCGTGGACACTGACTATGGCCTCCACGATTTCCGCCTGGATTCGTGCCCATTGGCCACGTTCCCGTTTTTCGAATCTTGCCATCATCCTGTCGAAGTCCTCTCTCGATAGCGTCGCCAGATGCGCGCGCCCGAGCGCTGTCAGGTCCATCGGAATACGTTGTCCAGACACGACCGTTCGCAAGGACGCGCGTTGGTTGTAGCGGATAGACTCCAGATAGACCATGTCTTCGCGATCGGCGGCAGCGAGTCCTACATTGATGCGATGCTCCTGGGCGGCAGCACGCATCAATGGGCCGGCAGCAAGGAGAATTGTCGAGCCGCTGCGCATTGCCTGCGCGACGCTTAAAACGGGTACGCCAAGCCGATATGCCTTGCGACCGACATCATGCTCGAGATAGCCAGCCTCAGCGAGCGTGCGCGTGAGGCGACTTACCGTTGCCTTTGCCAAACCGGTGCGTTCGACGAGGTCTCCATTGCCGAGCAATGCTGCCCCCGGGCCAAACGCACTCAATATTTCAAGGCCACGCTCGAGTGAGCGGTTTGACACTGTGCCCCGCGATTGCTTTTGAGGTGCCTTTCGGTCCGGCATCGAACAGCCTCCAGGAAATTGCGGCTCCCGCAATCGGTGTTGCCCCGCGCTCTTTGACTTCGATTGGGGCGCCAAGAACTGCATTATCGACCCACCTGCCGAGTTTAGCCGCAGCTTTACAGAACGAACCTCCGTTTCATTGAGCTATCGCGCTTAAGCATGGCTTGCGTATCACAAAGGTCTGCGACGGTCAGACGATCAGCCCACACGGTATCTACACCATATGCAGCCAATGGGCACCGAGCCAATACAAAGTCGCGTGCATCATGCCGACAAGACAGGAGACGACATCATGATCCAACATTCCGAAACCCGCGACGAATTTAAGCCGCACGTTGGTGCCGGCCGGCTGGGATAGCGGATTGCCCAACGCTCGCAGCACAGTCGACTTCGACACTCCCGCTGCACGGTTGCACATGCGTCAAAACGCGTGCGCCCGGCCCTTTGTATTGCTTTCAGATACGATAACGTCAAGTGCGCTCGCGTACGTCCAATCACCGCAGGTCCGCTGGCTCGAATTGTTTGCACGGCAGTGCGGGGCACGAACACACCGATATTGACCAACGCCCATTTTCGCGTCGGCAGCGTGCCGAAGACGTGGACAGACACGGTGATTCTGCCGCCACCGAACATCAGCCATTGAGCGAAGTCATTGAACTGCTCGCTCTTGTTGGTCGCCGCGTGAATCGTGCGCCGCAGGTCCGGTTCGTTGAGATATTTCAGCAGAAACAGCGTCCGAATCACGCGTCCCAGCGGCATTGTCACGTTGTTGGCGGATTGACGGAGATGAGGCGACAATATCGGGCATGAAACGAGCCGCCGCGCAGCAAAACGCACCTGCTATCGACACCATCTCCTATGCTGGCTGCCGATTCCCGCCCGACGTGATCAGCTACGCGGTGTGGTTGTACTACCGATTCCCGCTCAGCCTGCGCATGGTGGAGGAACTGCTGGCCGCGCGCGGCATTGAGCTTACATATGCGACGGTGCGGCGCTGGTCGGTGAAGTTCGGGCTGGGCATCGCCCGGCGCATCCGGTCTACGGCGTTGGGCCGGGGCGACAAGTGGCACCTCGATGAAGTGGTCGTCACGATCAACGGCAAGAAGCACTTGCTGTGGCGCGCGGTGGACCAGCATGGAACAGTGCTCGATGTGCTGGTGCAAAGCCGGCGCGACACGCACGCGGCCAGGCGGCTCATGCGCAAGCTGTTAAAGAAGCACGGGCGCGCCCCACGTGCACTGGTTACCGACAAGCTTAAGGGCTACGCGGCGGCGAACAGGGATCTGGGGATAAACGTCGAACATCGCCAGCACAAGGGGCTGAATAACCGGGCGGAAAACTCGCATCAGCCAACACGGGTGCGCGAGAAAGTGACGCGCCGCTTCAAGTCCGCGCGTCACCTGCAACGCTTCGCGTCGGTTCACGATCAGGTAGCCAATCTCTTCATGCATTGTCGGTACCACAGCGATGCAAAACAAAAGCGGGCGCTACGCACCGAGGCCTTCGAGGCGTGGGAAAGCGTGACGTGCGCGCCGATGTTGACGCGCCTTGCCAATTAACTTAGCTAACCTCACGTATTGCGTGTTCGGCCGCACGCCGGCCATCAAGTTGACAATACCGGCAAAAGCTCAGATCCCGGAACTTGCGAACGTAAAGCACGTGTTCCTCAAAGCGGCAGCCCGACTGAACAACCGGGCCGAGAACAGCCATCAACCGACGCGCGAACGCGAGCGTCGCATGCAAGGCTTTTGCGAGCCGAAACGCACACAGAAACTTCTCTCGTGGCTTGGGCCGATCCGGCAACATTTCGCGCTCAAGCGGCATCTGCTGCGCGCTTCACTTTATCGAAAACAACTCGCTGCGCGATTCGTTGCGTGGTGCGACATCACCGAAGTCGCCCAAAATCCGTCGACTGCTTTCTGATCTCTCGTCACACTTGCCGTCGTGCCGCCTCACTTTCGGCAAGTTGACAAGGCCGTCGACGCTCCAAGTTTCAAACCTTCGTATTGGACGGGTTCGGCCCAAATCAGAGCGGTTACTCGCGTGGCGACCTGTGACGAATCGATCGCCTCGAATCACTTACAAGCACGCATTCCTTGAACGCCCATTAGGTCCAGTGCCTCCGCGGCAATGCCGCGCGTGATGTCAGCGGCGGGCAAGGCTTTGGCCAGACTCGCTGCCTGACCGCTCCACAGCGGCGTGAAGTCGTCGGCTCCGCCTTTCTCGCTGTGCATCCGTAGCGGCGCGAGCGCAAGGCCCGCAAGGGGAAACGGCGGCGCGTCGGCGGCCAGCGGGCCGAGTTCGCGCACCGCGCGATTGACGACGGCCCGTGCCGGTCGTCCCGTAAATACATTGGTCAACGCGGTGGCGTCGTCGCGAGAACGTTCTATCGCTTTCCGGTGAAGAGGCGGCAGCGCAACTTCGTCCGCCAGCAGATAAGCGGTGCCCATCTGGACGGCGGACGCGCCCAGCATCATGGCTGCCGCGAGACCGCGTCCGTCGGCGATACCTCCTGCGGCGATTACGGGAACGCTGACGGCGTCGATGATCTGTGGAACCAGCGCCAGTGTGCCGGCCTGAGTGTAGAGTTCGCCGGGCAGAAACGTGCCGCGGTGGCCTCCAGCCTCGGTACCCATTGCGATGATCGCGTCGCACCCATGTCCGGCCAGCCACCGGGCTTCGTCGACGGTCGTCGCGGACGAAATGATGCGTGCACCGGTCGCCCGGACCCGCGCGACGAGCGATGCCTCGGGCAAGCCGAAATGGAAGCTGACTACGCGCGGCTTGAACTGCTCGACGACTTTACAGAACGATTCGTCGAACGCGTGAACGCCGGGACTGGACGGCGGCGTCGACGTGGACGGCGAAACGAGCGGCAAACCCAAGGCTTTCGCATACGGTTGAATCCGCCGTTGCCAGACGGAAAGCCGATGCGGCTCGGATACAGGCGGCGCATGGCAAAAGAAGTTCAGGTTCAACGGACCCGTCGTGTGCGTTAGCATCGACGTGACGGCGGTACACACCTGCTCGGGGCTGAGCAAAGCGCAAGCCAGCGAGCCCAATCCTCCGACACGGGCAACCGCGACGGCGAGTTGCGGAGTGCCGACGCCTGCCATCGGTGCCTGAATGATCGGCAGTTCGATGCCAAACAGCGACAGAATTTGTGTGTTACGCCATGTTTTCATCGGATCACCAGACACCTGCGGTCGCGCCACCGTCGACGGGTACGACGACTCCAGTCACGAAACGGGAGCCGACGAGGTAAAGCACCGCGTCGACCACGTCTTGCGTCGTGCCTACCGCGCCCGATGGCGCGAGCGCGCGATAGTTTTCGACAGCGCCGGGCTCGTGCAGTGGTGTGTCGATCACACCGGGTGCAATCGCATTCACCCTGACGTTGCGTGCCGCAAGTTCGAGCGCCAACGCGCGTACTGCGGCGTTGATGCCGCCTTTGACCAGAGCGGGAATGACCGAGGGCACGCGAACATGCGGCTGCATCGCGATGCTCGCCGTGATGCTGACGATGTGTCCGCCTCCATTGGCCGTCATATGCCGCGCCGCGCGTTGCGCCGGGTAAAAAAAGCCTTTCAGATTGGTATTGATCAGCAGATCGAGGTCTTCTTCGGTGTAGTCGACGATCGGTTTGGCGACGAACGCCCCCGCGCAATTCACCAGTACGTCGACGGAACGGAAACGGGCAATCGCGGTTTCGAACAATGCGTCTGCCACGGCGGGGTCGGCGATGTCGCCCGCCACATGCACGAACCGCGATGAGTGGTTCAGCCGCGTTGCGGCGTCTATCAGACGTCGGTCCGATCGCGCATTTCCAACCACGTTGAAACCGAGTCCGAGAAGGGCCTCGGTGACGGCAAAACCAATGCCGCTGGAGGCGCCTGTGACAATGGCCGTTTGACTGTCAGTGTTCATGGTGTAAGTCGAGTCCATAAAAAACGTTGTGCAACAATCACGGCGCCGTGTCGACCTCCGCGAAATGCCGCCGGGCCGCGAAGTGTGGCTCGGCTACCATCGCGACCTTCGGCGGCTGGGTCGGTTGCGGGCATTGATGGACGTGGTCATTGACAGGCTCACCGACGCCGGATAGTCACCTGGCCGCCGCTTCGCTGACTCGCCGCCGCCGACCCGCGCGGCCATCGTCACTCGATGTCGACGACGATTTTGCCCCGTGCGCTGCGCTCGGTGATCGCGCTATACCCTTGTTCCGCCGAGCGAAGATCAAAGCGGCGCGGATCGAGTCGCGGCGTCAGTCGCGCCGCTTCGGCGAGGCGCGTGGCCTCGCGGAGCATCTCGCCGTGGTGCGCCCGGTTCTCGCCGGTCAGCAGCGCGTGCAAGGTGAACACGCCCGAATACGTCGCCTCGCGAAACGACAACGGCGCGAGTGCATGCGTACCCCAGCCGAGCGCGCTGACCACATGGCCGAAATGCTTGACCGCAGCGAACGATGCATCCAGCGTCGCGCCGCCCACCGTATCGGCAACCACCTCAAAGCCCACACCGCCCGTGTGCTCGGCGACGTATTGCTCGACGTTCTGCGCGGCATAATCGATTGGCGTGGCGCCAAGGCGCGTGAGTTCTTCCTGGTCGCGTGCGCTCGCCGTCGCGAACACCCGTGCTCCGAGCGCCCGCGCGAGTTGCACCGTAACGTGGCCCACGCCACCGGCACCGCCTTGCACGAGCACAGTTTGCCCAGCCTGAAGCTTCGCGCGATCCACGATCCCCATGTACGCGGTGATGAACACGAGCGGAAGAGAAGCAGCTTCGCGCATCGACAGATTGGTGGGCTTCAGCGCAAGCAGATCTGCGTCGACGGCGGCATATTGCGCAAGCGAACCCTGAATGCCGCCGACGCCGCCGGTCATGCCGTAGATCTCGTCGCCCGCTTTGAAGCGGGTCACGCCCGCACCGACCGCCTCGACCACGCCGGCCATGTCGATGCCGAGCACCAGCGGCAGCGGATGCTTTGCATGAGCGGCACCGCCCGCGTGGATTTTTGTGTCGAGCGGGTTGAGACCGGCCGCTGCTATACGCACCAGCACCTGTCCGGGCGATGGCTCGGGGCGCGCCAAGGTGGTGAGTTCCAGCGGTCCGTTGTACTGGGAGAGAACGAGGGCTTGCATTGTCACGGTCGATGCTCCTTGCAAATACCGGTAGTGGAAAAGCAGATGAAGCAAATACTAGCCTATGCAAATTCGTCCCAAAAGCCACAAACGCGCATAACTTTTATGCATTAATGCATGACTTCGGGGCATGTCAAAAAGACTTTTAGCCCCGTTTAAATCAAACGCGAAGCTCATAACCTAAATTGCCGCCCGTGCAGTTGTGCGGCCTTCATAGAACCACCCAGACTTTCAGTCGGCGCATTATCGCGTCAGCCTCGTACCTCCGAGCGGACATCGTCCATGCGCTAAGGCGCGTCATTGACACAGGTGCAAAATCGGACGCAACGGAGGTTCGTTCAGCACGAAATAGTCCAGCATCAACACGGTGAACAGTGATTCGGCAAAGCCATCTGCCCACGCATCCGCTCCATTTCGCTCATCATTGATGACATCAGTTCAACGCTTACGCCTGCGTCCCGGATGCCTGCCATGAGGAGGTATTTCACCGGCCTGCTGAGTAGCGAGGTGAAAGACACTGCTAACCCGCGCGGGGCCAACAGTGACAAATATCAATTCGCTGGTTTGGGCGCTGGCCCTCTAAAAAAGCTCAGCCAGCAGGTTTTTCAGCATGCACAAAGGAAGACTCGAGCGTGCCAAACTCCGACGCGTCGACCGAGCCATTTTGGTTAGTGTCCATTAGTCGAAGAATCGATTGAGCAAATGAACTACTTCCATCCTTCAATGTACTGGCCAAGCCGACCAGGAACTCGTCGTTTGAGATTAAACCGTCCTGGTTGGTGTCGAAGCCCTTAAACATTTGATCGGCTTCGTCTTTTGTCGCACCAAGCTTCGAGGCGAAATTTTCGAAGTCCGATTGCGATACCGGGCCGTGCGGCGCCGAGGTCGCCTTCGCAACTTTCTGCCATAACTCGCTTATCTGGGCAGGCGTGTTTGCGTTGCGGAAATCGGTAGCTTTTAGACCCATACTCGCGAAGCTTTCTGTCTCGACGGTGATGGCCGCCGCCGCGAGCGACGCCAGTCCTTGAGCACCCGGCGTTAGCGTGACCATCGTCGACGAAGACTGGGAATCCGTCGCGGTTGACGCTGCCGTGTCCCCGGACGGCTGGGCGATATCGCCGGTGGCCGCTGAACCTGACGATCCCGATGTATTTGGCGACCGGCGAGGACTCTGCGCTTGCAGGCGGATACGTTTGCCCAGCCAGTGTATTAGTGGATACAACAGACATGATGAACTCCGGTCAAATTACAGATAGACATCTCTTATGAATTTATGACCGACAGCCCAGCTGCAGGAATAATGCTGCCTGCTCGCCAATCACCACACTGGGTGCCATCGTGTTTCCCGTCGTAACACGAGGAAGGACCGAGGCGTCGGCGACACGTAGACCTTCAACGCCGTGCACTTTCAATTCTCCGTCGACCACGGACATTTCGTCACGGCCCATTTTGGCAGTGCCGCATTGGTGCCAAAATGTACTGGCTGCATCGCGGAAAAACTGTTCGAGTTCATTCTCGTGCAAAGCATCTCGCATGATCTCGCGCCCGCTGTATGGGCGCAAAGCTTCCGAATTGCCAATCGCACGAGCAGTGGCGAGCCCCGCTATCAGATCTTCGAGGTCCTGCGCCTCGGCGAGATAGTTTGCCTCGATTCTCATTGCGTCGGACGGGCTTGCACCGGTGAGATGGACCGAACCTCGACTGCTCGGCCGCATACCCACTACCAATGACCAGGAAGATGCAGGTGGACTGAAGCGGCTCGCGATCTCCGGTGTCGATACTGGACCTTGAATGGCATACGCGTAAAAGTTAGGACTCTCAAGATCGTCACGCGACTTCCAGAAGCAAGCAGTTTGACTTCTCGGTTCAGCGGGCAACGGATTGTGGGTGTTTTCCCACGCCCACCCAAACGAGAGATGATCGTGAAGATTACGCCCCACACCGCGGAGCGCTTGCACGACCGGAATCCCGAAGCGTGCCAGTTCTGCGTGGTCTCCAATACCGGACTGCATAAGCAACTTCGGGGTGTGAATCGCACCCAGAGAGAGGACGATTTCGCGCTTGGCATCGACGTGGATCGATTTGCCTCGGTGTTCGAAATCGATGCCTGTGGCACGGCGCTTATCGAAGGTAATCCGAGTCACCAGTGCGCCGGTAAGTACGGTGATATTGGGCTGATCCATCAAGGGGTAGACATAGGAGCGGAATAGCGACCGTCTTTTACCGCCCGTCACTGTTTCGTCGACGAGCGCGCATCCGCCTGCCGCTTCCATCATGCGACCGTTTGCGTTGGGAAAGCGGGTCAAACCCGCCGATTCGGCGCCCTCAAGCAGCGCTGCGGAAAATTCGTGAGGATTCGCTGCAGGCTGTACATGCACTGCGCCGCTGGTGCCGCGGTAATCTGGATCAGGGTTTCCGGTCCAGCTTTCGATTCGGTTTCGATATAGAGTTAGAACATTTTCGTAATTCCACGCTGCATGCGCTGTTTCAGAGGCATAAAAATCCCAGTCTGCCTTGTGCCCCCTTGACCAGGTTGAAACGTTGATGCTCGATCCGCCTCCAAGACCTTTTCCCATCGAGTAAGGAATAGCTCTTCCATTGAGATGGGGGTTGGGTGCCGCAACAAAGCCCCAATCGAATTCGCTACCCAGCGTCATTGGCCATTTGTTGGGATCGGAAATCAGATCGGCTTCGTCGTCGATGCCTGCTTCGAGAAGCAGAACCTTGACCGTGGGATCGGATGCAAGTCTTGCTGCGACCACGCAACCTGAAGTCCCCGCTCCACAGACAATATAGTCAAACCTGGATTCCAGATTCAACAGAAGTTCTTGCTGGTTCTGTCGCGCTCGCTCTGCAAAGCCTGACATAGTGTGGTTCGTCATGATGCCGGTTCTCACATTTCTGCTATTGGGGAGGTGCGGCGAAGCAATATTCGTCCCGCTGCACAGAATACGATACGGGACCAACGCGCCCGAGGCGTTATCCGCGCGCTCAGATGGTCGGTGGTTGCATCGCCTCTACTGTAGAGGAGCTGCTTACGCGCGCGAACATCCAAACGGCTCAAAAAATAGCTCGTTCGTCTCAAACTCACCATCCGGAAGATTTGGGTACGCCTTCAGAAGGCTTACACGCGTCGGCCTTGTAGTAGCTTGCGGTCAAATAGGGTTGATTACACATCCAGAGCTGAAAGAAGAGCATTGCAAGGCGGCCACGGCAATATACTGTCGGCATGAGAACCGCAGGGTCGCGACGTTCTAAATGGCAGAACCCTGCGACTACGGACAGATCACGACGATTTATCTTTTACGACGGCGCCCATGACGGATTTGACCGACTATTCACTCGTCCTGCTTCGCACTGCGCCACGGGTGCTGCAGCGCGGCACGAGTCCGACAGCGGCACGCGCCCTTTTCGCGTCGATCGAAAACCCACACTCTGAACGTGACGGCTCTCGCCGATTGCATCACGAATACGATTTGCGCGCCGAGTTACGTTCACCATGGGCGGCACGGCCAACCGACCTGCTGCATCAGGACAACAAGCTCGTGCTGATGCTGGACGATCCCGGCGGCGAACTGCTCCGTGATACGTGCCGGGCACCGTTGCCCGCCGACGTCTTTCTGCGACTGGCGGCTGGCATCAGTTCCGCGTTGAGCGATGCGCATGAGCAAGGTCTCGTTCACTGCGACCTGAACCCCGACAACATTCTCGTGACCCCGGGCGGCGCCGCGCGGCTGACAGGGTTCGGCTGCGCGTTTCGCAACGAGCCGAAACATCGCGAAAGCGACTTGCGGCATGCGAGTCAGGGCGCAGTGGAATATATGGCCCCCGAAGTATGCGGGCAGATGAACCGTCGCATTGATGCACGCGCTGATCTGTACTCGCTCGGTTGCACGTTCTATGAAATGCTGACGGGCAGCTTGCCGGCCGCCGGCGACGATCGGCTGGCGCTCGTTCATGCGCATCTCGCCAAGCGCCCCGCACCGCCATCTGAGCTGGTCGCGGGACTGCCCAGACAGATCGAGATAATCGTCATGAAACTCCTCGCCAAGGGTCCCGAGGAGCGGTATCAATCAGCCGCAAGCCTGCGCGCCGACCTCGAGCGCTGCGAAACGATGTGGCAGGCCGGCAAGCGGATTACCTTATTTCCGCTGGACATACCCGGCCTGTCCGGGCGCCAGCGCACCTCACAGCAACTGTTCGGACGCGAAGGTGAAACCGGCGTTCTGCGAAGCGTGTACGAGCAAACTGCCGCCGGCGAACCGTCGCAACTCATTCTGGTAAATGGATATTCGGGTGCCGGCAAGACCTCCCTCGTGAACCAGTGGACCAAAGAGCTCAGTGCGTCGTCGCATCTGTTCGCGGCCGGCACCTGCGAGCAGGTTAATAGCTCGACGCCTTACGTGGCGCTGATTCAGATCATCGAGCAACTCGTCCGTCCTATTCTCGGCGAAGATCAGGATACGTTTCTGCTATCGCAACGTCGACTGCTCGATGCGCTCGGGACCAAGGCGCGCATGCTGTTGACCGTCATCCCCGAATTGAAACTGATCCTGGGCGATAGGTTCGCGGACGACGGCGCGACCGTGCCCGTCGATCGGGAGCGATTCCTGACGGCCGCGGCCGACCTGATCAAGGCGTTCTGCAAACCCGAGCGTCCGCTGATTCTTTTCTTCGACGATCTCCAGTGGTCGGACGAAGGCACGATGAGCGCACTCGCGTATCTAAGCGAAAAGTCGTGCTCGCCCTATCTTCTTATCATCGGTGCTTATCGCAGCAACGAAGTTGGCCTGGACCATCCCTTGCGGCAACTCATTGCGTCTGAGAGCGCCAATCTGCAACACCTCGAACTGGCGCCGCTCGATCGTGACGACACCGCACGGTTGATCGCGAGTACCCTGCAATGCTCGCTCGAACAGGTCAATCCCGTGGTCGATCTCGTCGAGGAGAAAACCGGCGGCAATCCATTTTTTGCCACGCAGTTCGCGATCGAACTGGCGCAGGAAGGCCTGATCGAATTCGAACACCAGTCCAGCTTGCACGTTCGCGACATCGACCGCATTCGGGCCAAGGCCTACACGGATAATGTCATCGACCTGATGCTGCGACGCCTCGACCGGCTCGGCGCCGCGACACAGTCGGCGCTGAGACACTTTTCCTGTCTGGGCAGTTTTGCGCCGGTGGCGACACTCGCAACAGCCATGGATTGTTCCGAGGCCGATCTCCACGATTCGCTGATCGAAGCCGTGCGCACCGACCTGGTGTATCTCGCCGAAGACGCGTATCACTTCAGACACGACCGCTTTCGCGAAGCCGCCTATGGTTCGATGACGGAACACTCGCGCATCGCCCTGCACCTCGAGATCGGCCGGCGCATGATCGCGCACGTGAGCGACAACCAGACCGTCGAGGATGTGTTCGACATTGTCAGCCAGATCAATTTCGGCATTGACCACGTTGCGCCGGGCGACGAACGGCGGCGCTTCGCCAGGCTGAACATCATGGCTGGCAGGCGAGCCAAAGCGGCGACGGCCTACGCCTCGGCATTGACGTATTTCGTCGCTGCGGATGCGCTATTGAGCAGCGAACCCGAAGACGAGACCACGCATTGGGTCGAGTTCTACCGCGCCGACTGCGAATGCCTGCTCGGCATGCTTGGGCCGGCCGAGGAACGGCTGCTAAGGCTGGGTACTCGCGAGATCAGCATGGCGTTGCGCGCCGAGTTGACGCGACTGATAACGGGTCTCTACACCGCGCAGAGTCGCGCCGATCTCGGCATGGAAGCGGGCCTCGACTATCTGCGCCGCCTTGGCCTGCATATCGAAGCAAGGCCGACACACGCGCAGGTCGATGAGGCATTTGCCAGTCTGCAGCGCCGTATCGGCGACCGGAAAATAGCGGAGCTCGCGCAATTGCCCACGATCAGCGATCCGCTTTGGCATAGCGCCATCGAAGCGTTGGCCGACATGATCCCACCCGCGCTGTTCATCGACGTCAACCTGCTCGACATCATTCTGCTGCATGTTGCCAACCTAAGCGTAGAGCACGGCTTATGCGATGCATCGAGCTTTGGATTCGTCTTTCTGAATTTTGTGTACGGCGCGCGCTATGGCGACTATCCAAGCGGCTATGAATTTGGAAAGCTGGCCATTCAGGTAATCGACCGTTGCGGCCAGTCGCGCTACAAGTCGCGGGTCTACATGCGCTTTGGCAGCCTTGTGATTCCGTGGACCCGACCGCTCGACGAGTGCATGCCGTTTGTCGAACAGGCTTACCGGATTTCTTCCGAAGTCGGCAATCTGGTGTTCGACGTCTCGAGCGCGAGAAACGTGGCGAGTCTCCTGCTTTTTGCGGGCGCGCCGCTCGAGGAAGTCCAGCGCGAGGCGGAAAAAGGCTTCTCGCTCGCGAGCGCTTCACGGTTTGCTCTGTACCTCGGGGTATTGGGCGGCCAGCTCGAACTCGTGAAAGCCCTTCGCGAAACGGGCGTCGCGGGTCACCCCCATATCAACGAACCCGCACGGGACACGACAACCAGCGTGGCATTTTCCAAGTGGACCTACCGTCTGCAGGCCCGCTTCACGTTCGGACAGATCCACGCGGCGCTCGAAGCCGAGCAGATGGCCCAGCCGTCGCTTGGCGCGTCGACAACCATTCTCGAAGTCATCGACTATCACTTCTACGGCGCGCTCACGCGGGCCGACGCTTGTGCGTCGGCCGTCGATGAGGACGCCCGACGCATTCATTGGGACGCGCTGGCGGCGCATTCCGCACAGTTGGATGTCTGGGCACAAGCCTGTCCAGTCAATTTTGCGGGCCGCAGTACCCTGGTCGCCGCACGGATTGCTCAACTCGACGGGCAAGAGGATGCGTCGACTCGCGCGGAACACCTCTACGACGAAGCGATCCGCCATTCAAACGCGAACCGGTTCTTGCCGATCGAGGCAGTGGCCAATGAGCTTGCGGCTTCGTTTTGCCTGACGCGCGGACTGCAGCAGAACGCACACGCCTATCTGCGCGACGCGCGTCATGCTTACGAGCGATGGGGCGCCAACGCCAAGACCGATGAACTGGATCGTCGCTATGGCTTGCCGCGCGAAATGAATTCCCCCGCCATGGCACCACGGCTGCAAGATCCGGCCTTTCAACAACTCGACATCGCTGCCGTCATCAAGGCGTCGAACGCGCTCGCCAGCGAAATCGTTCTGGGCCGCCTGATCGAAACATTGGTCACGACTGCGCTCCAACACGCGGGGGGCCGGCGCTGCGTGCTAGCCTTGGCGCATGGCACGGAGATGCGGATCGAGGCGCAAGCGCGGGTACGGTCGGAACGCATCGACGTTAGCGTAGCCTCCTCGCCGATTTCGTCCGCCGACGTGGCGACCTCGGTGGTACACGCGGTCGTTCGCACGGGCAAGCATGTGGTGGTCGACAATGCCTGCGAGACCGGCGCATTCGTTCGCGACGAGTACGTGCAGCGCAACCGCTCCCGCTCGATTGTCTGCACGCCGCTCCTCAAACAGGCGAAGTTGGTCGGTTTGCTCTACGTAGAAAACGAACTGACCGTCGGCGCGTTCACGGCAGACAAGACTGCCGTGTTGTCGGTACTGGGAAGCCAGGCTGCGATCGCCGTGGACAACGCGCGACTCTATGAAGACCTGATCGAACAGAACCGGGCCCGGGCGAAAGCCGAAGAGGCGCTGAGCAGCGCGCTGGCGAACCTGGCGCGTATGACTCGAGTGACGACGATGGGCGAACTGGTGGTGTCGATCGTCCACGAGGTCAGCCAGCCGCTCATGGCCATTCAGACGTCGGTCGGCGCGGCGTTGCGCTGGCTCGACCGGCCAACGCCCCAGGTCGCCGAGGCGAGGATCATGCTCACCAATGTCGCCGAAGACAGTTTGCGGGCGTCACAGGTGATCAAAAGTCTGCGGGCGATGGCGAAGCAATCGGAGCCGACTTTCAGCGTGTTCGATCTCGGCGATGCTGTCTTCGAAGTGCTGACGATGTTGCGCGGCCAGATACAGGACCATCGTGTCGAAGTCATTTACCGGCCGCCGGATGAAGTACGGGTGAATGGCGATCGTATTCAGGTACAGCAGGTCGTGCTGAACCTGATCATGAACGCGATCGAAGCCATGAGTGCCGTGGACGAACGCCCTCGTGTTCTGACCGTGGCATGCGAAGCGCTGCAGGGGCAGCGCGCCCTCGTGCGGGTCGAGGACACGGGGCCGGGGCTCGCGCCCGAAGTGGCCGAGCGGCTCTTCGAACCATTCGTGACGACCAAGCAGTCGGGCATGGGCATGGGGCTGTCGATATGCCGTTCCATCGCCGAAGTCCATGGCGGTGAACTGACGGTCGCACCGGGCGATCCTCATGGGGCGGTGTTCAGCCTGATACTGCCCGCTGGCGGGGTGGTGGAGGAGGACGACGGCGCGCTTCAATAAGTCTGTACCTGCGTGCGGTCGTGCAAGGTGCACCTACCGCACGCACACCTTTGCTACGGCTTTTTGACGAGCGGGCAGGTGCTTTCGACGAGCGGCCGGAAAGCCTTGTCCGCGGGTATCACCGCTTTGACGCTGTAGTAATCCCAGGGATAGTGGGATTGCGCCGGGCTCTTGACCTGCACGAGATACATGTCGTGCACCATCCGGCCGTCTTCGCGAATCCGGCCGTTCGTGGCGAAGAAGTCGTTGATCGGCAGTTCTCTCATTTTCTTCATCACGCCAGCCGTGTCGTCCGTGCCCGCCGCCTTGACGGCCTCGAGATAATGCATGGTCGATGAATAATCGCCGGCCTGGATCTGGGTCGGCATGATTTTCATCTTGTCGTAAAAGCGCTTCGACCATTTGCGGGTTGCGTCATTCAGGTCCCAGTAGAAGCCCGTGGCGAACTGGAGGCCTTGTGCGGCTTGCAACCCAAGCGCGTGAATGTCGGAAAGGAACACCAGCATGCCCGCAATCTGCTGTTTGCCGGATCGGGTGACATCGAATTCATTCGCGCTCTTCACCGCATTGACGAAATCTCCGCCCGCGTTCGCGAGCCCGATTACCTTGGCGCCGGACGACTGGGCCTGCAGCATGTACGACGAAAAATCAGCCGTTTCGAGCGGCGCACGCACGGTGCCGAGCACGGTGCCCCCGTTCGCCTTGATGGCCTCGGTCGTGTCCTTGACGAGTGCCTCGCCGAACGCGTAATCGGCCGCGATGAAAAACCAGCTGTCGCCGCCGCGTTTCGCCATGGCTTCGCCAGCGCCGTGAGCCAGCGCATAAGTGTCGTAGACGTAGTGCACGCTAACAGGGGTGCACTTCGTACCGGTCAATTCCGAGGTAGAGGGCCCGGTGGCAATCGCAATGCGGTTTTTCTGGCTGGCGACGTCGACCACCGCAAGGCCTGCGCCCGACGAAGCCAGATCGGTAATCATGTCGACCTGCTGCGTATCGAACCATTCCCGTGCTTTGCTGGCGGCAATGTCCGCCTTATTCTGATGATCCGCGTAGATGACTTCGACCTTGATGCCGGGATTGGCCTTCATGAAGTCGTCCGCCGCCATTCTCACGGCTTCGACGGCGCCCTGTCCGCCCACCGCCGAATAAACACCGGACAGGTCGGTCAACACGCCGATCTTGACGATCCCGTCCGACAAGCGAAGCGGCTGAGCGACGGCGTGGCCGGGGCCGAGCAATGCGGCCGCCACGAGACTGAGTAAAGCGACCGGCCTGAGTTGCACCTTGAATGGCATCTGTCCCGTCTCCCTTCTGATCGAGAAGTCATGTGGTCCTGTGAGACGGGCATTGTCGCATCGTCAGCAAACTTCGCGAATCCTTGAAAAGACCTGGGGCACAAGCTCAGGTCTTCTGGCTCAAGGAACTGCGAGTGAGCGTGCAGTCAGCGGATGCACGCCGCGCAGGTTATTCCGCTGATGCCATTACACCCCGGTTTTGAGCAACCACACTCCGGAACTACGCCTCCAGCGTCAGTGCCGCCTGATTCGCTGCTGCGAGCGCAGCGTCGTTCAGCGGCCGGTCGAAGGCTGCGACCAGTCGGCTGGCATCGGCGCCCTGCCTGTCAACGTGCTCGCGCGGGATTTCGAGCAGGCGGCAGATGATTTCTATCGGGATCGGGAGCGGTAGCGCATAGTCGCGCATCACATCGAATTCCTGCTGGGCTGCCAGACGTTCGGCGAGGTCGTTTGCGGTCGACTCGACGATTTCCCGCAACTTGCCCACTTGTCGGGCATTGAAAGCCTGCATCAGATTGGCTCGCAGCGAGGCATGTTGGGGCGGGTTAAGCAATCGAAACGTGCGGCTCAACGCCTTGAACAATGGCTGCAACGGCGCGCTTTCGCCGTACCGCGCAATCACGCTCTGGATGTATGTTTTGCCCATGGGGCCGGTTGCGCAACAGCGCTTCGATCAGGGATGCCTGGCCGGCGACTACAGCATTCGGACCGACGGGCAAGATCGCCCCGGCGCGTCGTATCTTTTCATACAGCGGATAGGGATTCTCGAAAAATTCCGGCGAGGCAAAGTCGTGAAAACCACCTTTCAATCCAGTCGCGGAGGTGAGTTGTCATAGAGCATTCGCGCAGTTGATTCAGCAACACCTGACCGGCCGCACTTATTCCCAATGGCGACCCGTCCTGTACCTGCTCCTCGGGACCAGATGACGGCCCGACGTCACCATCAGGTTGGGTCGATGCAGCGTTGCCGTCGCGCGGAACGGGATAAAGGTAACCGGGTCAGCTTAGACGGGACGTTCCACCGAGCGAAGACTCGAACGATCCAAAAACCCGCTCATTCGTTTCAATCGATCGGCGCGGCGCGCCCCGAAAGTCAAGGCAACCCCAACGCACGCGTGAGGCAATCGGCCATGGCGGCGGCGTCGATAGGTTTTTCCAGAATGGCGACCACACCCGGCTCCTGAAGCTTGGCGTTGAGCGCCGGCGTGGTGAACGCCGTGATGAAAATGGTGGTCAGCGAGTAGCCGGCCTGCACGAGCCGGTTGTGCATTTCGATGCCGGTCATGTTCGGCATCCGCACGTCCGAAACCAGACAGTCCGTTTCCGCGATGCCGGCCGACTGCAGAAACGCACTGGCCGAGTCGAACAGGCGCACGTGCCATCCAAGCGAACGGACGAGACCGCCCGTGGCGTTCCTGATGGCCTCGTCGTCTTCCACGACGGCGACAATCTTGATGGGTTCGGTGCGCAATCGGTGCTCGATAGAGAATGCCTGCAGAGGCCGGGACGGCACTCGACGAGGGCTTGACCTCAGCGTATCGACTGCGTCGTCTGACGAGAAGCATACTAAAGTATGGGACGCGAAGCGCTTCTTTTCGCCAGCAGTCGCGCTGCGCCGATCGGCACAGAGGCTAGCTCGCGAACACCCCTAGACCAAGGGATAGTGGCGCCTGCCGTTTGCCAGGGCACCGCCACGCCCTACCCGTCCCACCGCCATCAGTAATCGCCCTATTGGCCGGTCCAACCGTGTGTCGGATTAGCTCCGCGATGACATCGCTTTCCTTACACTTCGTTAGCATGCCGGAACGTCACGCGCGCCCGGCGACAGGTTCCTGCCCCGTACGTCCGAAAGTATCGCGGGGCTCTGGCGCGGCATGGTCAAGCTGGCCTAAAATGGGCCAGCGCAGGGCAATGCCACTGATTCGGTGGTGCACCGCGCGTCGTGAGAACCGACTGATTCAGTCAAATCTAATAACAATCAACGAGCGCGCGCCGAGCGCATGTCCGGTCAAGCAAGCCAATGCCTCGCACCGATGGACGAAGGAGCACCCCAGATGATTCCACAGCGACATCCCGCCGCGAACAAATCGAGTCCAAATATGGAAACATCGATCGTCTATGTCGTCGACGACGACGAATCCGTGCGCCGCGCGCTGGTTGGCCTGCTGCGATCAGTGGGGCTTTCGGTCGAGACGTTCGCAACGTCGCAAGAATTTCTCGATCATCCAAAACAGGACGTGCCCGGTTGCCTGATTCTCGACGTCCGCTTACGCGGCGAGAACGGACTGCAGTTTCAGGACGCGATGGCGAGTCGCAACCTGCGCATGCCGGTTGTGTTCGTGACCGGCTACGGCGACATTGCCATGACCGTCAAAGCCATGAAAGCCGGCGCGCAGGACTTCCTCGCGAAACCATTTCGTGATCAGGACATGCTCGACGCTGTGTCGCACGCGCTGGCGAAAGATAGAGAAAGAATGCTCGTCGAGCAATCCGAGTTGTCGTTGCGCGCGTCTTACGACTCGCTCACGCCTCGCGAGTGCGAAGTGGTAAGTTTTGTGCTTGCGGGCCTGCTCAATAAGCAGATCGCTTCGGAAATGAATATCAGCGAAGTCACGGTCAAGATGCACCGCGGACAGGCAATGCGGAAGATGGCGGCCCGCTCGGTGGCCGATCTGGTTCGCAAGGTGCAAACATTGGGTGTCGAACCTGGCGTCAAAAGCGAAACGCTTCGCCGTAGCCCGGTTTGATTCAGACCGGGCTGTCCAGCAAAGCCGGCTGGGGCCTCGTGAGCCCGACCTGCCGCTTGCGAGCAACCGCGCACGACGACGCATGCGATGGAGCGCGCCGCGCTCCATCGTTCCCATCTAACGCCCACCGAAACGCTCAGCCGCCTTTCGAATAGGTGAACCCCCTGCTTTGGAGGTCGACCATAAACGACACCACGCTCGGGACCAGCACGACATCGGGAATCAGATTGTTAGTTAGATCAGCGGCGATTTTATCGGCCGTCGCCGCAGGCTCCCCGCCGAACTCCAAAGCATGCGCGAGATGGCGTGAATGGAATCGTGACAGGCGATAAAGACCGCCCCACGGCGCTGCAGCGAAGTCACATTGTTATTCGCCGGCCCATAAAACCCGGCTACGTCTTCAACGCTGTCCGATCGCGAAGCACCTGGTTTTTCGACGATCAGCGTGTTCGTCGCGAACTTCGGCCCCGCAAGCGTCGAGAGTTTGTACTTGTCCCGCATCGGTTGTGCGAACAACGCCAGGTGCGCAAGACCGTGGGTCGCCGAAACCGCCAGGAAATCCCCATTGCCATTGGCAAAAACCTGCCCGTTCATCGCCTCGCGCATCAGTCCCGGCCACGGACCGGCGAGATCCGTGTTTTCCCAGACCCGGCGGGCTTTGTCCCGGTACCGCAAAAGCTCCTCGGCGGCGTCGAAATCCCAATCTTGACGATCGGTCAGCATGAACGGCACGGAGGCGAAATCGCGACGACGCGGCGCTGCGGCGAGGCGCTTACCGAGTTGGGCAAGCGTCGCCGCACCATTCAGCCCGGACAAACTCTCGATGTCATGTGCTTCCTTAGCTTCTGCTCGCCGTTGCGCCAGAAGCGCGGTGACGGAGAGAGCGGCGAAACCCATTGTTCTAAGAACATCCCGGCGTGTTGAGCGTTGCAGAGTAGTCGACATGTCAAACCTCATGATTGTATTGGTGTATCCGTCAGACGGTGTGGGCCTGGCGGCGCCGTGCGCACGCCAGACCGACCACGCGGTTCAATACGCACTGCTCGATTTCCGTACGAGTTCGGCAACCCCGGCCTTCATGGCAGCGATCGTCTTGGCGTCGTGAATGCCATAGCGCTCAGCAAGCCGGTCGAAGTTGGTGTAGCTCACCCACGTTCTGCCACGCTGGTCTTCCCAGACCGCGACGCGCAGGGGCAATTCGCTGGCGATACCCGGCTGTTCCTGCATCAGCCGGGTGCCGACTGTCGGGTTGCCAAACACGAGCACTTCGGTCGGCTGCATGCTGAGGCCCGCCTGCTGGGCGTTCATCTGGTGGTCAAAGTGCGCAAAGATCTGGCCGTTGCCCGCCTTGATGTTCTTCTCGAGGCGCGCCACCGTTTCCTTCACGCTGAATACACTTTCGTACGTCGACGTTTGCGCGGGATCGTTACCCGAACCCAAACTGGGGTCATAGGCCGCGGCGATGCGTCGCGCGAGGTCCGTCAGATCGACGCCTTCGGTGTTTGCGAGCAGCGTCACACAAACCAGCTCGTTGGGATCGGTAAAGCGGCTCAGGTAGGCGCTATAGCCCGGCGCGTTGCCCTTGATGTCCATGAAACCCTTGTGCTTCGTGAACTGCCAGCCGGCCATGGCCGGAACGACCGTGCCGTTGTCGAGCCGGGTCGGCTTGTAGACGAGATCACGGTGCGCCGCCTCCTTGATCACCTCGTTGCCGGCCAACGCAATATCCCACGTGCTGACATCTTCTGCCGAGGCCCACAACGAACCGAAAGCGAACGAGCTCGACGACGTGGCGGGCGGCGCATCGGTCAGCTTCCCGTTGACTAGCCGGTAGCCCGCGGACGGTTCCACCGGATTGATATAACGGCCGTCGGTCGTGAACAGATGATGGCGCATGCCGGTCTTTTCGACAGGATCGATTGCGGCATGGGCGGGAAAGTCTTCAATGAACATCGTGTGCGTCAGATTCAACGGCTTGATCTGATCGTTCCAGATGAAGTCGTGGTAGCTCATGCCGCTGGCCGATTCGATTGCCATGCCCAACAGCAGGAAATTCGTCGCGCTTTGCGCCACCGCCGTCCCTGGCTTGAATGCCAGCTTGTCATCCTTAACCAGATCAATCAGTTGCTGCGGTTGATACTCGTGGGTTGCGTCATAGCCATCTGCTTGTCGATAGTCGGCCAGACCCGAAGCATGTTGCAGCAATTGCATCACCGTCAGCTTCGACCACGCCGACGGCAGCCCCTGAACATAGGTCGAGATCGGGGCGTGAAGATCCATCTTGCCCGCTTCAACCAGTTGCATCACGGCGACGGCGGTATAGCCCTGCGTGATCGGTCCGATATTCCAAAGCGTTCCCTGCGACGCCAGCAGTTTCTTCGTGGTGTCGCTTTCGCCGTAACCTGCAACACGGGGAATATAGGGTGCTTCGACGATGGCCATGGTCATGCCGGAAATATGTTTTTCCTGCATGAAATCGGCAATCATCGTGTCGATGCTTTGTCCGTAATATTCCAGACGGGCGTCGCCTCGTGCTGCGTACGTCGAAGGCGATGCGACCGAGAATGCCATACCCAGGGACAAGACCGCGGCGGCCAGGCTGATGCTGGAAGTTTTCATTTGATCTGCTCCGCAAAAAGAACGTTGTTTATTCATGGGATGCGCTTATTCAACGTTGTCGCTGATTCGCCAGGTCCCAACCGGAAGCCGGATTCATCTGTATCCGGATGTGACTAGCGTAGATTTGGCGGAGGCTGACAACCATCGTACCTTCGGCGTTCGAAGGGTAGTCTTATCAGTACTTCGAGGTATCCGTTGGTATTGGATGCGGCCATTTTTCGGCGCGCGCGCGGCGGTTATTCCGGGTTTCGCCGCAGCGGGGAGCTGCCTGGCGAGAGCACCCAAGTCCAGACGGGGCTTAGGTACCGAGCGAATAGAATCGCTGGGAAAGAGAGTTCGACCGCTCCGGCGGATAACGCAACCGCTAAAGCACTTTTGCTGAACGTCCTTTTCAATCACGCGCCGTAAAAGCAGCATTTTGCGCAATGATTTTCAGTAGAAAATCCATGACCGCCCGCACCTGTGGCAATCGGCGCAGATCCCGATGCACGGCCATCCAGATATCTCGTGCAAATCGTTAGCCCTCTTATGCGACTCGCCGCAGATTCAGGTCCGTGTCGGCCAGGAAACACAGTAGGCCGGCCATGCCGGCACGAGCTTGAGCCGCTGCGACATGACCCGTAAAGTCGCCGATTTCGCATGCAATCGGTCGCCATAGACAGCACGCTCTTGATGGCGAGTTTCCTGCTCTTCAGGAAAACGGCGGGAGTCGGATGCCAGGCCGCGCCATGAGCATTTTCCGCAGCAAGGTGGCCTGCTGATACTAATGGGACTTGAATACGCACGTGATCGATGAACCAGAAGCCGGCGCACGGCGGGTCGGCGATGTATGTCTCGACAGGTGGGCCAGCAAGAGGCCACCTCCACCTTGGTATGGGTGACCTCGTCGAAGGATCATGCGGCGCCACACGTTTGCAGAATGGCCCGGACACGTAGACGCCTATACGCTTCTTACAGCACGGTCGAATACGAATGCGGACAAACTGGATCGCAGAAGCGATATCCATGCGCCGCGTTCGTTTTCAACCGGCTCGACGTTCGTGCATCGCTTAGCCGACAAGCTCCACGACGGCAAGCGCTGTCCTCGCCGCCTTTTGCTGCATTCACTCGCCACCAGGCGTTCAAAGGAGTTACCATGAAGTCCTTCGCTTCCCTCGTCGTCGCGACGAGCTTTCTCATCGTCCCATTGTGCGGATTCGCCCAGCAAACTAGCGCTCCGCTCACCCGCGCCGAGGTTCGCGCGGACCTGGTTCGGATAGAACAGGCCGGGTATTTGCCGGCAACTGGTGAAAACCAGGCGTATCCCAACGATATCGAGGCTGCTGAAGCCAAGGTGAGCGCCGGGAGTACGGCGCTCGCGACCAACAGCGCAGGCGGTTCGACCAACCGCACCGAGTCCGGGCGGCGTCGAGGTCATGCGATGAGCGACAACTGCGTGGGCCCGACCAGCTACTGCACGCCTTATTTCGGGAGCTGAGAAACGGCAAACAACTCGACCGGTTCGCCTGCACGGCCCGATGGCAGGCCGGAGCACGGCGAACCGCCCCTCCTTTTCGACCCGGGCATGCCAGGACACCTGGCCACGACATTTCCGAGGCTGTACGTTGGTATGGATCGCGCCGCCCATTTGATAATGGTTGCGCGCCGTCTATCTCCGCATACTAACGTCGTCCGGTATGAGAGCGGGTGTCATGCCAACACGCAACGATGTCCATGAATCTGACTATAGAAGGGAGGCCCTCATGGGAAACCTGAAAGACTGCCGACCGGTCTGGCTGCCGTTGATCGTACTGGTTGGTTTGATGATGACTTTCCCGGCAACTGTGTTTGCCCAGCGTCGGCCAAGCCCCGATCCGTTGGAAAAATCATTCCTCGCCGAGAACGACAAGGCCATGAACCGGATGATGACCGGTATGGCGACGAAGCCAACCGGTGATATCGACAGCGACTTCGTCGCCATGATGCAGCCGCATCACCAAGGCGCGATCGACATGGCGGAGGCCGAACTACGTTACGGTCACAACGAACAGTTGCGACGCATCGCGCAGGAAATCATCGTCGATCAGCAGCAGGAGATTGTTGCAATGAGCGTCGCGCTAAACCGGACGCCACCGCCGCCCGCGCCGGTTCCGACGCAGACGCGGCCGGTTCCTTCACCCCAGCCCGCGCCTCAGCGCGCGGGCATGCAAATGCCGATGTCGATACCGATGCCGATACGGCCTGACAGCCGGTAAGTACCGCGACGAGTGCCCTCACACCCCAGGAGACACCAAGATGAAGCAGATTCTGATTTTGCTAGCCACGCTAGCGGCAACGACTGTCGCCAACCTGCCGACTGCCTACGCAGGCCAGGCTCCGGGCGCGTCGAGCGCTCCCAACGTACCGATCAGTCGCCACGACCGCGTCTATGCCGCCGAGCAATTTTCGAACACGGTGTCGGTCATCGATCCGGTGGATAACCATCTGATCGGCGTCATCCGTCTGGGCGATCCCTCCCCGGGCAACTTCAGCCCGCTCTACAAAGGCCAGGTGCTCGTACACGGCATGGGTTACTCCCCCGATCACCGAACGCTCGCTATCGTCGCAATCGGCTCGAATTCGGTGACATTCGTCGACACCGCGACGAATGCGGTCAGGCACACGACTTACGTGGGCCGTTCACCGCACGAAGCGTTTTTCACGCCGGACGGCCGCGAAGTTTGGGTGACCGTGCGCGGCGAAAATTATGTCGATGTACTCGACGCTCATACCTACGCCGAAAAGACCCGCATCGTTACGCCTGCAGGTCCCGGCATGACGATTTTTTCGACCGACGGCAAGTATGGTTATGTCTGCTCGTCGTTCAATCCGGAAGTCGATGTGATCACGGTGGTCGACCATCAGATCGTTGCCAAAGTGAAACAGGACAGCCCGTTCTGCCCAAATATCGCGGCGACGCCGGACGGCAAGCAGGTATGGTTTACGCTGAAAGACATCGGTAAAACGCAGGTATTCGATGCACACCCACCGTTCTCGTTGATCAGGACCCTCGACACGGGGCCCATCACCAATCACGTCAACTTTGCCGTCAATTCCAAGGGCTCGTTCGCCTACATCACAGTGGGTGGTCTCAATGCGGTCAAGGTATTCCGCACGGACACCTTCGCGCAGGTCGCAACCATTCCGGTCGGCAACATGCCACACGGCGTGTGGCCGTCCGGCGACGGGTCGCGCGTCTATGTCGGAAGCGAAAACTCCGACACGATGACGGCGATCGATACATACACCAACAAGGTCATCGCGGTCGTCCCGATCGGTCAGGCGCCCCAAGCCATCGCCTATGTGCCGAATGCCGTTCCGGAGGGCGACGGCACGCAGAACACTCAGCCGCTCGGCGTATCTGGCGAGGCGGCACACTTATCGATGGTGGAGGTCAGCCGTGCAGGTGAAGCATCCCCGGCGACCAGTGTCGCGCTGTACGACCAGGGCGTGGTGCAGGTCCTGCAGGCGTCCGTGACTGGCCTGCAACCGAAGCAGCCCTATGTGCTTGGCCTTAGCGGTTTCTCGGACGGAAGCGGACCGGTGGAGCCGCTTGCCCGCTTCATGAGCAATGCGGCAGGCTCGGCAATCGTCGATACGATCGGGCAGATCCGGCAAGTCGTCGCACCCGGAACAATGGAAGTTTCTGCGGGTGGCGTCACGCGGCGCTACCTCGTCATCGCTCCATCGGTCGACGGCGAACCGGGAAATGCCGTGCAGGTTCAGTCGCCATAACGCACGATCGGCAGGCCGCCTCGCGGTTCGGTCGACCTGCCAGGCACCCGCCATTGGCCGACAGCCTCTACGGCTTTGTCACGTTGCTGCCGCGGTCGGTTAAGATGAAGTGATGAAGAAAACGAAGTCGCTGTATCACGGTCACCGGTTTTCGGGCGTCAGTCATCAGCCACGCCGTACGCTGGTATTTCAGCTTCCACCTCAGCCTGCGCGATATCGAGGAGCTACTGTTCGAGCGCGGTGTCATTGTCAGCTACGAATCGATCCGGCGGTGGATAGACAAGTTTGGGGCTGGTTTCGCGCATCGCGTGAAGGTTGCCCGTCGCCAGCCGGGCAGCATGTGGCATCTTGATGAGGTGCTCGTGTCATTGCGCGGCGAACCTTATGTACTGTGGCGTGCCGTCGACCAGCATCGCATCGAGCTCGATATCCGCTACAGAAGCGCCGCGACAAGGCGGCGGCGAAACGTTTCTTCAAACGTGTACTGGCGGCCTGTCCCGAGGTGCCGAAGAAGATCGTCACTGACCAGTTGCGCAGTTACCCCGCAGCAAAGGCTGAAATCCCGGAGCGGGCGAACGTGAAGCGTGTGTTCGTCAAGGCAGCCGCCCGCGTCAACAACCGTGCAGAGAACAGCCATCAGCCCACGCGTGAACGCGAGCGGCGTATGCGTTTCCGCCTGCCCGGGCGCATGCAGGCGTTCCTGTCGTGCTTTGGTCCGATCCGGCAACACTTCGCGCTCAAGCGTCATCTGCTGCGCGCTTCGCTTTATCGAAAGCAGCTCGCGACCCGGTTTGAAGCCTGGCATCTTTTCACCGGTCTCACCCAGAATCCGTCTTCTGTTTTCTGAGCGATTGTTTTGCCTGCACACGATTCGTCCGGTGATCGGCAACGTGACAAAGCCGTCACGAGTGTTGCACTGACAATTGCTGCGACAGTGTGATTTAACCAACTGAGCTATGTCGCTTCGACTTTGCCGCCTAAAGTGCGGTAGCGCGCAGGCGTCACCCCGATCCGCCGCCTGAAGATGCGCTGGAATGCGGCGTTTGACTGGTAGCCCACCATTTCCCCGATCTCGGCGATCCCCACGCTTGACTCAGTCAGCTTGCGGCCCGCGAGGGTCATACGAATGTCAGTGAGCATGTCCGTCGCGGAGCGTCCAATCACCTCCTGGAACTGCCGCACGAAGGTTGCGCGCGACATGTTGCACAGGGTGCCGAGCTGGTCGAGTGTCAACGGCTTCTCCGGCGCGTCGAACATGGCTGTGATCGCCGGCTGCAGCCGCGGTCGCGCAGCGAGGGCAAGCAGACCATGGGGCGGCTGCGCCCCTCCGCTCGCAAAACGCAATGTCAAGGCGAACAGCGCGGCTGACAGATGGTTCACGAGCGCCTCGCTGCCAGGCCCTTCGTCGACCGACTCCTCCCGCATGAGCTCGATCAACCGCGCGAGCCGCGTGCCGGCCAGCGTCCCCGCAGCCTCCCCGTTGCCGTTCAATGCGGCGCTGTGCGCGCTACGGACCACGAGGCGTCCCGGCAGATGCTCACGCAGCAGCCGGTCGGGCACCGCGCCAACCAGGAACCGGCCGCACAGGATATCGGCACGCGCGCCCGAGCCTTCGTTCTCCGCCACGATCAGCGATACGTCCTGCCGTCCGGCCGGTGGCGCAGGCAAGAGGCCGCTGCCGTCGTGAATCCGGTGCGAACCGCCGGACGGAAACAGAATGATGTCCCCTGCCGTGAGAGGCTCGGACGGACCGTCACCAAACTCCAGTACAGCCTCCCCCGAAACCAGCACGTGATAGGGAATCTCCCGCACGGCAGCATTGCCTTGCGCGATCGCCCACGGCGCACCGAAATGGCAGCGCACGTCGAGGCGCCCGCCGACGGGAATGAGGGAAAGGACTCGACTGAGTAGATCCATATGAGCCGCTTGAGCAGATTCTTGCGCCGTTTGAGGATTAGCGCCGGGAGCGGATGCGCCTACAGTGTCAACAACTTAGGCGGTCTCCCGGGCAGCTTGATTCTACCCGAGCCACGGCCCCGATCAGCTTGCGGTTCTCTTCCGACATCGAACCAGGGTTTCGAGGCTCTCATGAAAACAGTCCAGATTGATGTAGCCATTATCGGCGCCGGTAGTGCCGGCCTGCCGGCATATCGCGCAGCCAGGTCGGCGGGCGCTTCCGCGCTCCTGATCGAAGGCGGACCGCATGGCACCACATGCGCGCGGGTTGGATGCATGCCGTCGAAGCTGCTGATCGCCGCCGCCGAAGCCGCTCACGCCGCACAGCATACCGCCCCGTTCGGCGTACACGTTGACGGCACCGTTCGCATCGACGGCCGAAAGGTCATGCAGCGCGTGAAAAGCGAACGCGACCGCCTGGTGGTGTTCGTGCTCGACAGCGTGGAGGCGATTCCGGCTGACGACAAGCTGACCGGCTACGCCCGCTTCATCGACGACGGCCTGCTGCAGGTGGGCGAGCACACCCGCGTGCGGGCACGCAGCGTAGTGATCGCAACGGGTTCGTCGCCGGTCGTCCCGGCGATGTACCGGGCGCTTGGCGACCGCGCCATCATCAATGACGATGTATTCGCGTGGTCGGACCTGCCGCGCAAGATCGCGGTGGTCGGCGCTGGCGTGATCGGACTCGAACTGGGACAGGCGCTTGCTCACCTCGGTGTGGACGTCACCGTGATCGGCGCCCGCGGGCGCGTGGGACCGCTTACGGACCCGGCCATCAAGGCCTATGCCGAACGAACCTTCCAGGACTCATTGCGCTTCGAGGCGCAGGCCGAAGTCGAAGCAGTATCGCGCGTGGGCGACGCCGTGCAGATTCGCTTTCGGACCGGCAGCGGCGAGCTGGTGGAGGACACGTTCGAGTATGTGCTCGTCACGGCGGGCCGCAAGCCGAATGTCGAACGGCTGGCGCTGCAGAATACGTCCCTCACGCTCGACAGCCAGGGGATGCCCATCTATGACCCGGCTACGCTGCAGGCGGGCGCTCACCCGGTCTTCATCGCCGGCGACGCCAATGGCGTCTTGCCGCTGCTGCACGAAGCCGCGGACGAAGGCCGGGCGGCGGGGACAAACGCGGTCCGCTTCCCCGAGATCGTGCCATTGACACGCCGCGCGCCGCTCGCCGTGCTGTTTTCGAACCCCGGCATCGCGATGGTCGGGGCCCGGCAAGCCGATCTGGAACCCGGCACCTTTGTGACCGGCGAAGTCAGCTTCGAAGACCAGGGGCGCAGTCGCGTGATGTTGAAGAATCGCGGACTGATGCACGTGTACGTCGACAACGTTAGCCGCCAGTTTCTGGGCGCCGAATGGATCGGCCCGGACGCCGAGCATATCGCCCACCTGCTCGCCTGGGCTTTGCAGATGAAACTGACCGTCGACGCAATGCTGGCGATGCCCTTCTATCACCCGGTCGTTGAGGAAGGGCTGCGTACGGCGCTCCGTCACGCAGCGGCCGCGCTGAATTCCCGCGACTGAGATTGTCCCAGTGAATAAAACCCGCTGGGGCGTGTTAACCGTATTTGTGTCATTCCAACCTGCTCTCAAGGGAGTTCGATGAAGAAGTCGCTGCAACTCATCACGGCTGCATGTATGGCGCTAGCTGCCGGCCATGCCGGCGCGCAAGCCGTTCTGCACGTATATGGTCCGGGCGGCCCCGCTCCTGCAATGAAGGACGCCGCGGCCGCCTTCGAACAGAAAACCGGTACCGTGGTCGAGGTAACGGCGGGGCCGCCCGCCGCCTGGCTGCCGGTCGCGAAGGAAAACGCCGATCTGGTCTTTAGTGGCTCGGAAACGATGATGTCCGATTTCGTGACCCAGATGAGCGATCAGTTGACGCCCGACGCGCCGACACCCCTTTATTTGCGGCCCATGGCGATGCTGGTCCGACCGGGCAATCCGCATCACATCCGCCGCTTTACCGATCTTCTCGAACCGGGCGTCAAGGTGCTGGTCGTGAACGGCGCCGGGCAGAACGGCGTCTGGGAAGACGTTGCGGGACGCCTCGGCGATATCAGGCAGGTCGAAGCGCTGCGCCACAATATCGTCAGCTACGCAGGCAATAGTGCTCAGGCACGCACAACGTGGGTTGAGCAACGAGACATTGACGTGTGGCTGATCTGGAATATCTGGCAGGTGTCGAATCCGAAACTTGCCGACGTGGTGCCAATCGAGCCGCGCTATGCCATCTATCGCGACGCGGGAGTGGCTGTGACACGCCGCGGCGCCGACAACCCAGCGTCACAGCAGTTTGTCGACTTCCTGAAGTCGCACGAAGGTGCGCAGATTTTCGCCCGCTGGGGTTGGATCGCCGGTTCGCAGGCAGCGGCCGCGAACCACTTGACTACGCAGCCCCGCTAGTACGGCTCAGGACTTGCCACACGCAAGATTCGCGGGGATGGCGACATCCATCAACCTGGGCGTCGGCAGGTTGAGGTTGTTCATGATCTCCACATACTCTTGTTCCGTCTTGCCGGCGATACGTGGATTGAACGCCTTTTCCCTGCCGACGGTCGACGAGGTGCGGCCCTGGTAATCGTGAGCCGGGTAGATCAGTGTTGCGTCAGGCAAGGTCAGCAGACGCCCGACAATCGAATGCCAGGAGCGGTGCGCGTCGCCGCCCTGGAAATCGGTCCTGCCGCTGCCGCCGATCAGCAACGCGTCGCCCGTAAAGACAGCGCTCGGCGCTTCCGGGTCAAGCACAAAACTGAACGATTCGTCCGTATGACCCGGCGTGTATCGCGCCTCGAGGATGAGGCCGTCGACCGACAGCCGTTCGCCATCGCGCACGTGCCGCGACACGCATTCGGCCCTCGAGCGCTCGCCCATCAGCGTGACGCACCCCGTGAGGTCGCGCAGATCGCCGAGTGCGGTGACGTGGTCCGCGTGAGTGTGCGTGTCGATGGCCTGCACGAGACGCAGATCCAACTCCTGAATCGCCGCAAGATATTCGCTCGTACTTTCCTTGACGGGATCGATGATCAGCGCTTCTCCTGCGTGACGCGAGGCCAGCAGATAGGTGTACGTGCAGGACACCGGCTCGAAGAATTGTCGAAAGATCATAAGGTATGCACTGCTCATAAGAAGCACGACAGACGCACCGGCAACGTCGCCTGCGCGCCTGCGCGTCTGCGCGTCTGCGCGTCAGGTCAATACGATTTGTACGGCAGGAATTTGCCGGACAGGACCACCTGAACGCGGTCGCCCTTCGGATCGGTCTCGCGCTGGATATCCATCGAAAAGTCGATGGCGCTCATGATACCGTCGCCGAACTCCTCATGAATCAGTTCCTTGATCGTGGTGCCGTACACGCTAACAATTTCGTACCAGCGATAAATCAGCGGATCGGTCGGCACTGCGCTTGGCAGCGAGCCTTTGTACGGCACGATCTGCAGCCACGCCACCGCTTCGTCAGGCAATCCGAAGATTTCGCCAAGCGTCGCCGCCTGGGCCTTGTTCAACGTCATTTGCCCAAGGCACGCTGCGGTCGTCCACTCCTTGCTCTGTCCCACCGCACGAGCCACGTCGGCCCATTTGATGCCCTTCTGCACTTTCGCCGCAATGATCATGCGGGTAACTTCTTCGCGACTCTGGATCATGTCAGATCTCCTTTGCAATGAATCAATACTTGAATTCAGGCGACTGCCTTCATGTTCTGGTTGACGCCCGAGAATGTGGCAGCGTCGCCGTACGCGAACGTCTTCTGCCCGTCGTCATCGAGGCCCGGGTAGACGAGACGCGGGCATGCCGAGCCGGGCAGCCTGTCGTCGCTGTCATCTGCGCGCGGCTCACCCGAGCGCCGCACCAGGTAGTCAACCAGGTGGTTGCGAATGCGGTAAAACTGCGGGTCGTGGTGGATGGTTTGCCGGACCCGCGTGGCCGGCAGCGTGTTGACGACAATCTCCGCTATCCGGCCGCGTGGGCCGTTGCTCATCAGCATGATCTTGCTGGAGAGCAGAATCGCTTCGTCGACGTCGTGCGTAATCATAAAAACGGTCTGACGGGTTGCCGAACAGATACGCAACAGCTCGTCCTGAATCAGACCCCGAGTTAGTGCGTCGAGCGCCCCGAAGGGCTCGTCTAGCAGCAGCATGCTGGGCTCGATCGCAAAGGCGCGTGCAATGCCCACACGTTGCTTCATGCCGCCCGAGAGCTCCGATGGCTTCTTGCGCTCCGCACCCTTGAGGCCGACCATGTCGATAAAGCGCCGGCCGTGTGCGGCAATCTGGCTGCGCGACCAGTCCGGACAGCGCGAGCGGACAGCAAAGGCGATATTCGCTTCGACCGTTAGCCACGGCATCAAGGCGTGGCCCTGAAACACGACACCGCGATCCAGTCCCGGCCCCCGCACCTCGCGATTGTTCATGATAACGGTGCCGCTACTCGGCTCTTCGAGGCCGGCCAGCACGTTCAGGATAGTGCTCTTGCCGCATCCGGAGTGGCCGATCACGCAGATGAACTCACCCCGTTCGATATCGAAACTGACGTTGTCGAATACCGGCGGCAAATCCGCCCGATAGCGTTTGCTCAACGCATGAACCTGCAGAAACGGGTTGACGCTCGAGGGCGCCTGATCTGTAGACGGAAGCGG
The DNA here is from genome assembly GCF_014397655.1 of Paraburkholderia sp. UCT31. Taxonomy (NCBI): domain Bacteria; kingdom Pseudomonadati; phylum Pseudomonadota; class Betaproteobacteria; order Burkholderiales; family Burkholderiaceae; genus Paraburkholderia; species Paraburkholderia sp. UCT31. Next base: position 15,602 of record NZ_VZQP01000036.1, on the reverse strand, counting down.
TTTAGTCGACATAGGTCACCTTTCGTTGAAGCCGTGCAAACAGGACATCGAGCAACATGCCGACTACACCGATCACCAGCACCGCAAATACCACGTTGGCGAGCGAGAGGTTGTTCCACTGGTTCCAGAGGAAGTAGCCGATACCGGTGCCGCCCACCAGCATCTCGGCGGCGACGATCACGAGCCAGGCGATGCCCATCGAAATACGCATGCCGGTCACAATCGTCGGCGCGGCGGCTGGCAGGATCACGGTCAATGCACGGCGCATTAGCGGCACTTCGAGTGTGCGGGCGACGTTCAGCCAGTCGCGCCGCACCGCCGCCACGCCGAGCACGGTATTGACGAGCATCGGCCAGACCGAGCAGATAAAAATCACGAAAATCGCGGACGCCGACGAACTCTGGATCGTGTAGAGCGCAATCGGCATCCACGCGAGGGGCGAGATCGGCTTGAGGATCTGGATAAACGGATTGAAGGTCAGAAACGCGAGCGGCGACATGCCGATCAGAAAGCCTAGCGGCACGGCGATCAGCAACGCGAGTGTGTAACCCGCCGCGACACGGGCCAGCGAATAGCCGAGCTGAATGGCGATTCCCTTGTCGTTGGGCCCGTTATCGTGGAACGGATGGGCGAGTTGCAGCACAGCTTCGTGCGCAAACTGCGCCGGCGTCGGAAAGCCGTTCACGGGAGCGGCGCTGGCTGCCGTACCCGTTGCCGACGTACTCTGCGGGTCGGGAAGCTTGCCCATCAGGATCGCGTATTCGCGCGCCTCGCTGGATTCGGCGCCGTTGTTCGTCCCCGGTTGGACGGCGACACAGGTCGCCGCCTGCCACACCAGCAACAGCAGAGCCAGCAGCGCGAGCGAGCACAATGCGGCTCGAGCGCGTATCGAAAGATGCCGGGAGCGTTTCATGATGATGATTTCCTGGTCAGGTGCGCTTGATGGAAAAGCCGTTCAGATACTCGTCGGGATGGGCTGCGTCGAAGGTTCGATCCATGACGGTGATCGGCCTGAATCCCGAACCGCGTGCGGCGTCGGGCACATGTTCGCCGAGCTGCCGCATGGCGTTGCTGGCGTCGGTGAGCAGGAACACCTGGTGGGCCAGCGCCTGATAGTCGATATCGCCCTTGATGTAGCCCCAGCGCTTCATCTGGGTCATCATCCAGATCGCCATCGAATACCACGGCAGCGGTTCGAAATCGCAGCGGTTTGCCACGCGCTGCACGTGCCCGAGGCCATCCGCAAAGGTGCCGGTCAACACCTGACGGATGACGATTTCGGGCTGGTTCAGATAGCCCGGCGCAGCAAGCATCTTTGCGAGCGGCATGCGGTTTGCGCTGTCACGCGCAGAGGCCGCTGCTTCGAGCGTGCCGCGATAGAGCGCCGCGAAGCTGTTCGGATTTTGCTGGATGAAATTCTGGCTCACGCTGAACGCGCAACACGGGTGACCGTCCCAGATATCCTTCGACAGGATATGAATGAAGCCAACCTCGTCGAACACGGCGCGCTGATTGAACGGATCGGGTCCGAGAAATCCATCGATATTGCCGGCGCGAAGATTGGCGATCATTTCCGCCGGCGGCGTGACACGCAACTGCACATCGCGATCCGGGTCGATGCCATGCTCGGCCAGGTAATAGCGCAGCAGAAAATTGTGCATCGAATAGTCGAACGGTATGGCGAAGCGAAAGCCCTTCCAGTTGCGCGGATCGCGATTGTCCTTGTGACGGAGTGCGAGCACGATAGCCTGCCCGTTCACGTTCTGGATTGTCGCAACCCGGGCAGGCTGCGGCTGCGAGCCGGCGCCGAGCGAAATGGCGAGCGGCATCGGTGCCAGCATGTGCGAGGCGTCGAGTTCGCGATTGAGCATCCTGTCGCGCACGAGGGCCCAGCCGCCCACTTTCTGCAACGACACGGCGAGCCCCTGTTTCGCCCAGTAGCCCTGGTTGTCGGCGACGATCAGCGGCGTTGCGCAGGTAATCGGCAGAAAGCCCACGTTGAGCTCGCGCTTCTCCAGCGTGCCGAGCTTGTCATCCGCGAGGGCCGCCTGCAGCGTGGCGATCGGCAATACGCTGCCGATCGCAGCAAGCGCTGTGGTACGGCCCACGGCCTGCAGGAACCGCCTGCGGGGAGCGGCGCGCGGGAACAAGGCGCGCAGAACAGCCGACTCGATGGCTTCACGCGAGCGCGTCAGTGTGTCGGGCCGCCCTTCTGGCGCCGTTGCCCGTTCATGATCGGCGACTGATGCGTGTCGTCCACACGCGCATCCGCCTCGGCCTATGGCGCGGAAAAACGGCGGGGAACGGTCTTCGTGATTCATTGCGTCCCCCTAGGCGGCAGCGCGAAGCGCTGCCTGCTCGATATGCAGCGACGCAACGAGGTGACCGCCGCGGTACTGCGCCATCGCCAGATGGGTCGCATCTTCCTCGACCACTTCCCACTTCAGGTCCGCATGCGGCGCGCCGCGCAGGACGATCGGTAAGGAGGGCGTCTTCACGCGCAGCACCGGCTGATTGCGCTGATAGCCCGGATGCGTGCGCCCCAGCAGGGCATACGCCAATGCTTCGGCCTGCGCACCAATCGGTTCGATGAAGCGCGACGGCTCACCGTCGATGCTCACGCAATCGCCGAGCGCGTAGACGTCCGGCTCGCTGGTCCGCAGCGTGCACGCATCGACGACGATGCCGCGCTCGAAGCGCAGGCCTGCGCCCAGTGCGAGCCGCGCATCGGTTTTCAATCCCACCGCGCTCAGCACGACATCGGCACGCACCGTCTCGTTGCTCTGCGTCTTGATCACTCGCTCGCCAACTGTGCCATCGGTGGCGCGCGCGATGCTCGTGACGGTACGCGCCGGCAGAAAACGTATGCCCAGCTGCGCCCAGTTGGCGATCAGTCGCTCTGCCGCATGCTCCGGCAGGAAGCTGGCAAGCGGCCGTGCATGCACATCCAGCACTGTGACCGCATGACCGGCACGGCTGAAGTCTTCGGCCAGTTCGGTGCCGACCAGCCCCGCTCCGATGATCGCCACCCGCTTGGGGCCGCCTTCGAGCGCCCGGCTCACCCCCGCCCACGAAGCGAGGTCGTTGACGCGCCAGCAGAGTTGCGGCGGCAATGTGTCCGGCAACACGCAGCGTGCGCCTTGGGCCAGCACCAGTTGTGTGTAGGTCAGCGTGCCGCGCGTCGTGCGCAATTGGTGAAAGCGCGGCGACAGGCCGGTCGCATGAGTATGAGTAAGCAGCCTCACACCTAGACGCTGCGCAGCATCGGCGCCGCGCTCAGTGACGAGTTGCTCGCGCGTTTCACCGCGGCTCGTCGCGAGGGAGAGTTGCGGTTTCGAGTAACGATCGCCCTCGCAGGCCGTCACCAGGGTGATCGGCAGCGACGCATCTAGCGCACGCAACGCCTGCGCGACGGACCACCCTGCGATGCCGGCGCCGACGATCACCACGCCGCGGCGCGCCGGCTTGACGGCGGCCGTTGGCTGCGCAACACGCGCGGACGGCGCAACATAAGGCACAAAATCCGCTTTGGTTACACCGCATAGCGGACATGACCAGTCCTGCGGAATGTCTTCGAAGCGCGTGCCGGGCGCGAGTCCGCTATCGAGGTCGCCCAGTGCTTCGTCGTAGATCACGCCGCAAGCACGGCAAATGAATTTCTTCCATTGCTCCACGAGCGCGCTCATGCTGGCAACTCCTCGGCGCCAAGACGCGCCATTTCCCATCTGAGATGTTTGATCGCCGGCGTGACGATGGCGACGAAATGCGATTCACGAATCCGCCGTTGAGGCGCGGCACCCATCAGATAGCCCCGTGCGCCTTGGTGGAGCAGCGAAGCCTGTGCGGCGCGCAATGCGAGTTCCGCACCGCGCGCGCGCAGGTCGAGCACGTCCAGCAGATAATCCTTGCTGCCGTCGTAAGGTGTGCGAGCGAGACGCGCCGCCTGCTCGCGGGCCTCATCCAGCTCCGCAGCGAGTTCGTCCGGCCTGTCGTGCAGGAAGCGGTTGACGTGGCCCAACAAAGGTTCCACTTCGAGGCTCGAATCAATGCCGCCCTGGGCGACGCCAAGGGCCATGCCGACCTGCAGCAGAATGAACAGTGGCCGTATCCGCGCGATCAATGGCTTCGCTGGGTCCGCGATGATGGTGTCTTCGCCAACGAAGTAATCCGTCAGCCTGATGCTCCACGTACTCGTGCCTTCCATGCCGGAAAACACCGGGCAGTGTTTCAATTGCACCCGCTCGTCGCAGTCGAGCAGAAACATCAGTTCGTGCGAACTGCTGCCGTCGTCGCGCAGCACCGAGGCCATCGCCCCGCAATACTGTCCGGGTCCGATGTGGCTCACCCACGGCAAGGTGCCATTGACCAGATAGCCACCCGGTACCGGGCGCGCGCGCAGCATCATTGGCTCGATGCCGGACAACGCCTTCATTGGGTTCGATAACGCGGTGCCTCCGAAGGCGGCGCCGCGCGCGTGCGCGTCCAGACGCGCGCCGCTCAGGTGTGGATTGCCCGACTGCTCCATGTACAGGCCGCAAACGTCATGGCACCACATCAGGAAGCCGGTGGCGCCACAGGCCCGGCTTGCTTCGCTCATCGAATCAATCGACAAGCCTGCCCGGGCACCGTGCCGCTCGAGATGCACGCCAAGCGCCCCCGCCTCTCCGAGCGAGCCCATTATGTCCAGCGGGTAATACCCTTCGGCGTCGATACGGCTAGCGTTCTGCGCTAGCGGTCCCGTCGCGACCGCCTTGACACCGGCGATGACCGCGTCATCGCTCCAGTGTGGCTGGCCGGCATGTGCGACTGATAGTGCACTGTGCATGATGGCATCCAAGAGATGGCGAGTGAGGCGCCTGGCGCAAGAGGTGGCTTATTCCGCGACGCTGACCGTCATCGGAATCGGGTTGCGCATCGAGTTGGCGACCGGCGAGTAGAAATTCGCCACGCGGACGATCTCTTCGAGCACTTCGCGGCTCGCATCGCCTTCGACGACGATCGTGGCGCGGATCGCCTGGAAACCCATGTCGGGCGCTTGCATCTCGGCGCCGCCGGCACCCCATGCAGCCGGGTTGCCGATATCGGCCTCGAGGAACACCTCGAGCTTCGACAGCTTGACCTGCTTCCACGTAGCGACCGCGGTGATGCCGACAGCGAGGCAGCCGCCCAGGCCCGAAAGTACGATTTCGCCTGGCGCCGGAGCGGTGTCTTCGCCGAAAAGATGCAGCGGCTCGTCGACCACGACCGCGGCATGCTTGCCCACGTAACTCAGCGAGCGGTACATCCCTTGCATGACGGTGTGGACATTGTTCTTGCCGCGCGAGCCCGGGTTATTGCGGCCCTTTTCGGCAAACGCCACGAGACCGTCGCGGTCGATCGGACGAAGATAGGTGGAAATGGTCTGGGGCGTTGCAACGGTGGTGTCCAAAATTGGCTCCTGATAGACGGTAGAGATCGACGGGGCCTAAGAGGATGTTCAGCGCGCCGTCGGACCTACTACTGCATCGATCGTGCCAGTCGGCGTCTTTTGCGTTTAGATCATTGCTGGACAAGGGTTTGGAAGGAGGTCTACTGGGCCTTACGCGGTACCGCGCCGGGCATGCGAAGGAGAGGAGCGGCCCGACAATGTCGACATTGTCGACATTGTCGGCCTAGTCGTTCAGGCCGAGCTTCTGCCACCGGTAGCTGAACTGCCGCACGGTCATGCCGAGCATCTGTGCGGCACGCGACTTGTTGCCTCCGGATTGGCGAAGTGCGCAGACCAGTTCTTCGCCCGCATGCGAAGTCACCCGACCGTAGGGGCGTATCGCGCCAAGGTCGTTGTACTGTGCGCGCTGGCGAGTGTCGCTGGCAGCGGATGAGACCCCCACAATCGGTGTTTCGGCGGCGCTTGCGTTTAGCCCCGGGGTGTCGGGTATGAACGCCTCGATGTCCGCGGCTTCGAGCAGCGGTCTGTCGGCGAGCAGCACCACGCGTTCGATCAGATTGGCAAGCTCACGAATATTGCCGGGCCATGCATACTGTTCGAGGCGCGCAAGTGCGCCTGCGGTGAGATTGACGTTACGCTGATTGGTCTGGTTCGCATGACTGATGAAGTGAAGCGCGAGCCCGCGTATATCCTCGGGGCGCTCCGCCAGCGAAGGCAAGTGGATCGGAATCACGTTGAGCCGGTAATACAGGTCCTGGCGGAAGGTGCCGTGCGCGACGTCGGTGAGCAGGTCGCGGTTGGTCGCGGCAACCAGGCGCACGTTGACGCGAATCTCACGCTTGCCGCCCAGACGCGTGATGGTACCCTCCTGCAAGGTACGCAGTAGCTTGGTCTGCATCGTTAAAGGCAACTCGCCGATCTCGTCGAGAAAGATGGTGCCTGCATCAGCCTGTTCGAACCAGCCGGCGCGCGCCGCGTTCGCGCCGGTGAAAGCACCGCGCTCGTGGCCAAACAGCTCTGACTCGAACAGCGTTTCGGGAATCGCCGCGCAATTGATCTTGATGAAAGCCCGGTCGCGCCGGGGGCTGGCCAAATGCAGCGCACGCGCGAACAACTCCTTGCCGGTGCCGGATTCGCCGAGCAGCAGCACGCTCGCGGACGAATCGGAGACCCGTTCGAGTTCGGAGATCGCCCGCAGCAGTCGCGGCGATTTGCCGATAATGCCGTAGCGTGCGTGGGTGGATTCAAGTGCTCGCGAGAGGATCGCGTTTTGCTCTTCGAGCGCCCTCGTCTTCTGCGCCAGACTCGCTTCGATCTGGAGCAGTTGTCCGGCGAGCGTTGCCAGGATTCGCAGCAGCATCACATCGTCCGACAGCGCGCGCGACCGACGCCGGATCCGGTGGCATGCCAGCACGCCAACCGTCCTCAGGTCGATGACGATGGGAATGGCAATGAACGACACCGGTCCAGGCGGAAGACTCTCGCGCGGCACGCTCCGGAACAGAAAGTCGGGTTCGTGATCGATGTCCTGAATGATGGTGAGCTGGCCGCTTTGCATCACGCGCCCGGTAATCCCCTCGCCAAAGTCATAGCGGCCGCGCTGAACCTCGGCCTGCGTGAGACCGTAGGCATAGCGGATACTGCACTGCAATTCGTGGTCGGCGCGCAGCACCACTCTGCCGCGGTTCAGACCGAGCAGTTCAGACATCAGGTGAAGCATCTCGCGGAAGACCGGCTCGGGTGAGAGGCTCTTCCCTACGAGGCCCATCACGTGCTGCAGTAACAACATCTCGTGGTGCCGCCAATAAGCGGGGGAAGTCTGGTCGCTTTCAATGTCTGAGATGCTGTTCATAGGACGTAACAGGTGACTGTCTCGGAGACTCCGCTAACAAAAATTGTGAGTCAACCACCGCGAAGCTTCCTCTTCTTGCGGAGAACGCCGCAGAACGCTCACTTCATAAACAGCTTTCCGAGCAACAGGAGTCTTACGGTGGCGATGAAAAGGCTCAGGATCGTGAGGTTAAGCAGCACGAAAAGCGGCAACGCGAGGACATCGACCAGCGGGTGAGCGTGCAGGCTGGAAGTACGCATGCTGGCGAGCACGAACGCGGTTCCCCCGAAGCTGAATGCCCAGTATGCCGGCGAGAAGCCCGTCTCCATGAACCAGGGTAGCAGGCGCGACAGCAGGAGCAACTGCAGCACGGCGTAGCCAAACAGCGCCAGAAAGACCATATCGACGCTGTTATGGGTGATGGACAGGTACGCAACCGAAGCCACGGCCGGGGGTGCAAGCTGGATGCCCAAAGTTGGCCGCACCCCGCGCGCGAGAGGCTCTGCCGTGTACAACCGGTGCGTAATCACCGACTCGAGTGCCAGCCACGAAAACAGGCCGGCGCCGAAAAACAGTTTGGCGGCGTCCATGTACCCGAGCGTACTCAGCGCAATGGCGGACACGAAGTTGCCCGCCACGGTGGGCAGATACATCACCGCTGTCGTATCGAGCTGGCTGCGCCCCCCGCGCAATAGCGCGCCGGAGCGGTAGGTCGAAAACCCAAGTTGTCCTGCCGCACCCCCTATAACCAGAGCCGTTCCCGCGGTCTCGCTCCAGGTGGCCACCCACATGCCCACCAGCGAAGTCGAGACCGGAACGAGTCCGATGAAACAACACTGAATGGGGTGTTCGAACTCGGTCATCGCGTCGTCACGATCGCGCCACCACTTCATCGCATAGCCCGCCAGCAGAGTAAGCCACACTATCGCGGTCAGCGCAGAAAGCGCGTCTCCAATTCGCGCATCCATGCCCCAGATGACATGGGCAAAGCGCCAGCAGTTGCTAAATCCAGCCATTCCCAGAACGATTCCGAACGAAGAAGCCGGAACCGAAAAGTGGCGCACGCCCGGTGACACCGAAATGGTCGACATGAAGCCTCCGTGCTGTGATGTGCGGCGAAGCTAGACGAAAGTATGGGAGGGGCAAACCTTGTACGGTTTGGACCTCCTGCCCCTGCCCTAGCGCCTGACAACGATGGCGCCCGGATACAGGATATCGAGCGCGCTTTCAAACGTTGCTCGCGAAAACGGTCCAAGATGCACAGCCACTAATTTGCCTGTACCATCATAGAACAGCGTGGTCGGGAACACCCGGGCGCCGACCTCGCGCGCGACCGCCAACGACGGATCAAGCTCGAGATTCTGTAAAGATAGCCTTTGACTCGCCAGAAAATCGCTGACGGTTGCCGGCGATTCGCCCTGATTGACGAATTCCAGGTCCACGCCATGGAGTTCTCTTTGTGCCTGCGCGAGGACTGGCATTTCGCTGCGGCAGGGCGCGCACCAGCTCGCCCAGAGGTTGATCACCAGCGGTTTGCCGTCGTTTCGTGCGAGCGGCTGCACCTTGCCGTTCAGATCAACGACGTTCACCGCGGGCAAATATGCGGATTCGCTGCCGGTACCAGCGAAAGCGGTAGCCACGCTCCAGCTGAACACACCGGCAAGCGCCGCGAAAATGGTGGCGCGGCGCACGTGAGCCCGGCGCGCCACCATCCAGAGCAACAATAAGGCACCGGACACCACACCCGGCAGCAGATCAAAGCCTTGGTCCCGAAAGTCCAGCATCTTCGGTACATCTCCCTTATAGGCGGGCAGATAGTGCGCGACAAACGACAGTCGTCCCACCACCAGCCCGACGATCACACTATTTACAATGACCCTTTCGGCGTCGGATGCCCCCTGTCCGGCGATGCGCGCGACCACCACCGCAATCGCGACGCTCGTCAGCAGAATGAACAGTGCAACCGGGAAGGAAAACGGGCCAATATTCATTGACCCATCACCCGCGGCGGAACCTTCGAAAGCAGAATATTCAGCCCCTCCGAGATCAACGGATGCGCAATGATCGCGTCACGTACGACCGTGTATGGCAGTTTGCCGAGCATGGCCATCTGCACAGCCGTCAACACATCGCCGGCATTGGTCCCCAGCATGGAAAAACCCAGTATCTGGTCAGAGTGCGCGTCCACCAGGACCTTCATGAATCCCTTCGTTGCACCGTTGGTGCGAGCGCGCGGCACCGCCGCCAGCGGGATCTTCGCGACCCGCACGTCGATATCCCGGGCTTTCGCGTCCGTTTCGTTGAGACCGATGCGGCCCAGTTCAGGCTCGATGAACAAGGCGTAAGGAATGATGCGGTCGTTGGTGGTAAGGTTTCCGCCGGCCAGTTGAGACTTCAACACGCGATAGTCGTCAAAGGATGCGTGCGTGAACATCGGCGTTCCCGCCACCTCGCCGATCGCCCATGTGTTAGCGGCGCTCGTCGCGAGCCGCTCGTCGACCTTGATGAAACCACGCGCGTCCAGCTCGACGCCTGCCGCGTCCAGCCCCAGGCCCCGGCAGACCGGCGTGCGCCCTGCTGCCACAAGTACGTGGCTGCCTGAAACCTGCTCGCCATTGGCCAGTTCCAGCGTGACGGCGTGCCCTGAAAGACCCGAGACGCGCGCCGGTTTGGCGCCGACCCGGATGTCGATACCCTCTTCGGCCAAGGCTGCCTCGATGGCCGAGGTGACGTCTTCGTCTTCGCGCATCGCTACGCGCGGCGCTTCATGGATCAGCGTCACCTTGCTGCCGAGACGCCGGAACGCCTGAGCCATTTCGAGGCCGATATAGCCGCCGCCAATCACGATCAGGTGCTCAGGCAGCGACTCCAGTTGCAGCGCTTCAACATGGGTGAGCGGTTGCGCATCCCTGAGACCGGGAACATCCGGCACGGCAGCCGTTGTGCCGGTGTTGATGAATACGTGCTCGCCCTGGATCACCCGCTCACCGCCCTCGTTCATCCGCACCTCGATCGTGCGTGGGGCGATAAAGCGTCCCGTGCCCAGCACGAGTGCCATTCCCGAAGCAATAAACGCCTTGAGGTTGATGTCGACCATGCCGTCGACTACGGAACGCACGTTCCGGGCAACCTGTGACATGTTAGTCGTGGGGCGGTCGACCACTTCGCCATCGCGCAACTGCGGGTTGCGCACGTGAGCAATACGGGCATTCTGGATCAGGGCCTTGGTGGGAATACACGCCACGTTGATACATGAGCCGCCGATCATGCCGCGCTCGATCAATGCCACCCGCTTGCCCGCTTGAGCCAACTCCATGGCAAGCGTCTTGCCGCCCTTTCCTCCGCCGAGGAAAACGTATTCATAGTGTTCAACATTCGACATGATGAGATCCTGTGGGGTATCCGTTCGGTGTCGCCCGGCATGCTGCGCGGCGACTTGCATGACTATGGGTCAATTCTATGGAGGCACGCCGCGTATGCCGATGCCCGCGTCACTCACAAAAATGCCTGATCGTCTCAACGTCGCGGCGGGAGGTTCCGGGGACGGCGCGGTTTCGTCGGATGAACGGGCGGTCGCAAGTTGACGTTGGGTGTGCCTCAATGCACGTCCGCCCGTCTACGCTGTTTTAGATCGACCCATAATAATTTCGCGTGTGCGGCTGCCAGCCGGCCCGTGCGCTGGAACGGGCGTTCCTCGCCGAGCACGATCGGGTCTTCTCGGATCTAGCTCAAAATCTGGAACCCTTTCTAATCGTTTGTTATAAAGCGGCATTTTCCGCGATGATCTTTCGTAGAAAGTCCATGACTGCCCGTACCTGCGGCAAACGGCGCAGATCCCGATGCACGGCCAATCCAGATATCTCGTGCAAATCGGCACACTCGTGTCGTATTACGTTTGACTCCAGGCAGCGCGCCCATCGCCTGAAGCTGTTGTCGTCCCTTTGCGTCGTCACGTAAAGCATGATGCCAAGCCCCAGTCCGGAGACAGGGTGTTCTTGCAAGGATCAGCGTTGCTTTTCCACCAAAGCCGGCGGATGCGCAGTTATCTTGATTGAATGCGCGCGCCCGCGGCGAGCGGTACCGGCGGCCGTTCACGTCCTGGGACTGTTTCACTGCGACGCAACCGTCCGGAACCCCGGCGGCGCACAGTATCCCGTTGAAGAGCGTCATGTCGCCGTCGTTGCACGGGTTGTGGCGTCGGGGGCTTTCGCCGGGAAGCTGTTGTACCGTCCCTTAACGCCGTCACATCTAAGTGATTTCGTTCGCCAACTGTTGATCAGGCTGTCAGGGATTGGATCGCCCACATCGACCGTGGGCCACATAGGCAAGAGCGCTTGCCAAGCAGGATCGGATGCGACCGCGCGCGTAGACGCCAGGCCAAACAGTGCGATCAAAAACAGTCCGAACAGTGCGGTAAGCAAGCGGACAGGAAGCGGCTCCATCGAGCTCCGGTTCATATCGCCGTCTCCGGTGCATGATAATGCGGCGGGAGAGACCGTATCCGGACTCGCCTCGTGAATCATAGACAGGTTAGCGACGCTGGACCGTGAGTAATGTGCGCTTCGTCACGTTGCGCGAACGAACGGTCAAGTCTGCCGTGACGGCGACGCGCGCGGTCGCACCACCGAATACGCGGTCTCCGGCCATTCGGTGCGAGTTATCGTCCGGACAACGCCGATGCAGCGAGCGTGCCATTTGCGGTTGATCAGCATGCGCGCTGGACGCGCGCCAATGGCATCACTAGCCGAGCGTTTCCGATGTCAGGAGCGGATAGAGGGTGAAGACTCCTGAGTACGTCGCTTCTCGAAACGACAGGGGAGCCAGCGCATGCGTACCCCAACCCAACGCGCTGACGACATGGCCAAAATGCTTGACTGCCGCAAACGACGCATCGAGCGAAGGGCCGCCGACGGTGTCAACCACGACGTCGAAGCCTGTGTCCTGCGTCAGGGAGCGGATGCTTCGCATGTGCTGCACTGCCAGCGCGAATCTTGGTGTCGAGCGGATTGAGACCGCTTGCGGCAATGCGCACCCGCACTTGGCCGTGTGCGGGCTCGGGCATCGAGATTTCGGTCAATTCGAGCGGGCCGTTGTAGCGATTGAGGACGAACACCTGCATGGTCATGGTCGTTTCCTATCGGGTTGCTTTCCCGTCGAGGGAGGGGTCAATACGTTCATCATGATTTATGCTAGAACGCATGTAAATCAATGTTTCCGCACGGGGGCCATGCAAGAATGAACGAAGCCTACCTGAATTGGGGCGATGTCCGGATCTTTCTGGCGATTGCCCGCTGCGGCACGCTGGGGACAGCAGCGAAGCGTTTGGGCCAGACCCAGCCCACCATGGGTCGCAGGTTGCGTGCACTCGAAGAAGCGCTCGGGCATACGCTGTTCCAGCGCACGAGCGATGGCTTTGCCCTTACGGATGACGGCGCGGCGGTGCTCGCCTATGCCGAGCGAATGGAGGAGGAAGCGCTTGGCTTCACGCGCGCGCTCACCGGGAAAGAGACCCAGTTGACGGGTCTGCTGCGCGTCTCGTCGTCGGACTGGTTCGGCGTGCACCTACTCACGCCGGTGTTCGCGCGCTTTCTGGCGAAGCACCCGGGCATCTCGTTGGAGCTCGTCACGGATTCACGCCTCTACAACCTCGCGCGGCGCGAGGCGGATCTGCTGTTCCGCATCACGCCGTTCGGCGAACCCGACGTCATCCAGCGCAAGCTGATGCGCATCGACTATGCGTTGTACAGGCACGTCGATCTCGTCCCGCCGTCACGCGGAGAGGGTGACGGCTACACGCTGATCAGCATGGACAGCGAGTTCGGCTCGCTGCCCGACGTCGAATGGGTCAAGCGCATGCTGCCCCGGGCCAAGATCGTGTTCGGCAGCAATAATCGTGGAGTGCAGGCACGCATGTGTGCTGAAGGATCTGGCTTTGCCGTGCTGCCGTGTCCGCTTGGCGATGCGACGCCGGGCATCCGCCGGGTCGATTTAGGCGAAGCGCCGCCGGGTCGCGATGTCTGGCTTGGCTATCACCGTGATTTACGTCGCGTCGCGCGACTACGCGCGCTTCTGGATGCAACGATCGGTGCGCTAGCGAACGTTTGAGTGAGGCGGGCGATCAGTGCCTCCGCGCGGTCTGCGTCCGCTTCGCCGGACCGCCTTTCAAACAAAGCGGCCAGGTCATCGCTGCAATTGTCCTCAAGTGGCGATATGGGTTTGCTTAAGCCCCCGCCCACACGAATGACCGTACATGGACGCCCCGGTTTTGCCAGGTTTTCACTACGCAATGACTGAAAGGTAGATTGCAACCGTACATTCGGACTTTCGTTGCGGCGGCGCCGCTGTCCCTGATGGGTTTCGCTGGTTGGTTCCCCGTCGTTGTAGCGCACTCGATGGTGCTCGGTCATTCTCGGGCTTTGCCAACCACGGTCTAACCTGTCTTGCCATCACTTCATGATCGCCTGAGCAATCGGTGGTTCGATCTTCTCGTGCAGCGATTTTGTCTTCCGGTCAACCGGTCTGGCTACGCGGTCGCGACAGCGGGTGCGTAGTCAGACCGGAATTCTCTGTCGTGTGTCCACAGCGCCCACACAATGCGTGCAATCTTGTTGGCTAGTGCGACGGCAGCTACGTTGTGGTTGCGCCGCTGTATCAGCTCATAGACCCAGCCTTCACAGACTCCTTTTCGCCGCGATAAGAAGATCACTGAACGGGCACAATGAATCAGTAGCGTTCGGAGATAGCAATCACCTCTTTTGCTGATGCCCAGCAGGTTTTGCTTTCCACCGCTCGAGTGTTGTCGGGGTACCAGACCCAGCCACTCGGCCAGTTGTCGACCGTTGTCAAGGTGCTTCACATCGCCGATGGTCGCCACCAGCGCCGTGGCCGTAACCGGACCTACGCCCGGTATCTTCTCCAGCTTGCGGCACAGATCACTCTCGCGGTGCCATGCCAGGATCACGGCATCCATATCGAGGACTTGCCGGTGAAGCACACTGAGGTGGTCCATCAGGCGCTGCACCAGCTGCCGGAACAGTCCCGGCAACTCGTTAGCTCCATCCTCGATAACGTCTGGCACCTGTTCGGCGATATGCGCGAAGCCCTGTGGAATGACGATTCCATATTCGCTGAGCAACCCGCGGATCTGATTAGCCTGGGCCGTGCGCGCCCGGACAAAACCTTGGCGTGCCCGATGCAGCGCCCGCACAGCCTGCTGTTCGATGTTCTTGACCGGTACAAAGCGCATATTGGGCCGCGCGACTGCCTCGCAAATCGGCTCGGCATCGGCAACGTCGTTCTTGTTCGTCTTTACATAGGGCTTGACGAACTGCGGGGCCATCAGCTTGACGGTGTGGCCAATGCCCTGCAGCTTGCGGGCCCAGTAGTGCGCGCTCCCGCAGGCCTCCATTCCGATCAGCGCAGGCGGCAGGTTGGCAAAGAACGCCGCCATCTGCTCTAGCCTAAGCTGTCTCTTCAGCACGACTTTGCCGTGTTCGTCGACTCCGTGAATCTGGAACAGGTTTTTCGCCAGATCGATGCCAATGGTTGTAGCCTTCATGATGGGCGCTCCCATCTGTGAAGTGGTTGATACGCAACTCCACTTTGGCACGCTGATGTCGTTTCGGGTGGGGGCGTCCATCCCATTGTTGTTGCCTGCGAATTCAACCGGTCGATGCAACGGATCGATGAAATCGATCAGCCGGTGTATCGAAGTTTAGTGTCTTTCGCGGACGCTCGTTGAGCCTCCTTGCGACGGCATTGAGCTGGGCCTGAGAATAGATGGAGAGATCGATTCCTTTAGGAAAATACCGGTAAATTTCAAGCTAGATGTCGCCTCAACGATTAAATTTAGGCGGCTTTTTGCTCCTGTCGGTGGTCGCGTTTGATGGGTTCGAAGTTGTCTGTCTGATCGGGATTCAGATGGACCGTGTGTACGCGCTTCCAGTTTCGCGTGGGGCCTTTCCATCGTAGCGGGTTGCGCTGCTTTGCCGCCTCGTAGAGCGTCGCGCGGCGATCGAGGATCTGCTGGTCGAGATTGGCGTGCCGTTGGGCAGGCGTGACGATACGGATCGCGCTGTGGCGATGTTCGTGGTTATACCAGCGCACCAACCCGGTGACCCAGGCGCGCGCGGCAAATAGAGTGTCGAACGCCTGAAGAGGATAGGCCGGCCGATACTTCAGTGTTTTGAACAGCGATTCCGAGAACGGGTTGTCGTTTGTGGCGCGACAATCTGGATGAGAGACGCGCGACAATCAGCTTGAGAATGTCGCGGCAGAAATATGATGCCGATGTTGATTGACGCTGGCAAGCGTTTATTGATTGACGCGCGGTTTTGATTGACG
>NZ_VZQP01000035.1:0-86222 GCF_014397655.1 Paraburkholderia sp. UCT31 | reverse complement strand
CGTTTCGAGTTGCGCATCGATGCGGATACCGATATGCGCCGCGAGCGTTTGCAGTTGCTCCAGCAAAGCACTCGCGACATTCAGCGCCAGCGGTTGCGGCACGCGGATCAACAGATCGAGGTCGCTCGTTTCGTTGACAGTCGGCACGTGCGTCGCCAGTTCAAAGCCGGTGCTGCCAATAGGTCCCCAAGCGAATCCACCAAGCGGACCGCCCGAATCACGTTGCAACGAAAGCAGTGCAACGAACGAGGGCAATGCAGCACGTCCAGCATCGGTTTGCGTCTGCGCGAGCGATTCCGGCGGCACGGCACCGACGATATCGTCCGCATGCACCGATGTGCCGTAGCGTTGCGCTCGCTTCGCACCGCGCACGCCGATCGCGACGAAACCATCAGCGGCGAGCGCGCGTCGGACGACCGCATACGGCGCGCGTTCGAACGCGTCGCGAACCCACGCTGGTTCGTCATCGGGCGAGTCCAGCCGCCGCAAGCGCAGCAGATCATGCGGCCGCCACCGCGCGTCGCACGACGTGGCGTGCACGGTGGAGAAGGGCGCAGCCGCGCACACGCGCATCACACGGCATCCCATTGTTCGGCAAGACGCCGCCGCACCTCGATCGACGCCGCGCGAGTCTGCCGCGCCGCCGCCGATTCCAGCCGACGCGCGAGCGTACGATCCCCCTCGCGCGCGCTGCGAATCTGCTCGACCAGCACCGTGCGCACGCGCTCGATCTGTGCCGCGTCGGGCGCGTCCGCGTCGACGCCTTCGATCAACTGATCGAGCAGCCCCAACTTCGCGAACGACGTCATCGAATACGACATCGGCACGATCGTGTCGCCGAGTTCGTCGAGTTCTTCGACCGTGCGGCGCGTGACACGCGCGGCCGCTTCCTTGCCCATCGCGTGGACCATCGTGCCGGGCGCGTCGAGCGCGACGATGCGGTTCGCCTGATAGCCGTGCGCGAGGAACGCGCCGGACATCGCCGGACCGACGATCAGCGCGATCACCGGATGGCCGGCGTCGCGCGCGCTCGCATAGGCGTCGACGGCGGCCGCGCAGGCGAGGTGGATGCCGAGCATTTCCTCGCGATAGCCGTACGCCTGGCTCTTCACGTCGACGATCGCGACGATCGGGCGGCGCGTGCCGGCGTCCACACCCGCATCCGCTTCGATCGCTTCACGCACCGCGCGCGCGAGTTGCCAGCCTTGTTCGAGCCCGACCACGTTGGTGGTCGCGCGCGGAAAACGGTTCGCGGGATCGGGCACGACCGTGATGAAGCGCGCGGTGTCGCCGCCGAGCGGCGCATCGCCGCTCCAGACGGGCGCCGTGCTCGACGGTTCACCGGCAAGTGCATTAAACCAGCGCGCGCCGCGCGTGAGTGTCGTGTCGTTCATGCCTGCTCCCTGTTCGACGCATCGCGCCCTTGCGGGTTGTACACATCACGCAGCGTCTCGGGCGTAACGCTCGCCGGATCGATCCGCGCGAGCCGCTGCAAGAACATGTCGACCTGTTCGCTGCGATGCGTGGCCGGCACGCCTTGCACGAATGCGGCGCGTACGGCGGCGCGCACGGCCTCGGCATCGTCGTCGACGAGTGTGTCGGCGAGCGCGCTCGCGACGCGCTGCTCGCCGCCGATCAGTTGCCATACGCGGCGGCGGTCGCTCGCATCGAGCTCTTCGATACCGGCTTCCTGCTCGATCACTTCAGGTCCGTTCATGCCGAGCCGTCCCTGCTTCGTCACGATCAGATACGAGCACAGCGCGGCCGCGAGCGACATGCCGCCAAAGCAGCCGACCATGCCCGCGATCACGCCGACCACCGGCACGCGCCGGCGCAGCGCGACGATCGCCGCCTGAATCTCGGCGATGACCGCAAGCCCAAGGTTCGCTTCCTGCAGCCGCACGCCGCCGGTCTCGAACAGCACGACCGGGCGCACGCGCTTGCCACGCTCGCAGTCGCGTAGCGCCATCTCGAGCGCCGCGGCGATCTTGCTGCCCGACACTTCGCCGATGCTGCCGCCCTGGAACGCCGATTCGATCGCGGCGACTACGGCCGGTTCGCCGTCGATCGTGCCGCGCGCGATCACGCAGCCGTCGTCGGCCTGGCAGACGATGCCCTGCAAGGGCAGCCAAGGCGACCCGATGCGATCGAACGGTCCGAGCAGTTCGCGGAAGCTGCCCGCGTCGAGCACCGAGCGGGCGCGCTCGCGCGCGGGCAGTTCGATGAAGCTTTCGCGCAGCAGCGGCGCGCTAGGTACGCTGGCGCTCGTGCTCATACGCTGTCTCCTTCCTCGGCCGCTTCGACCGCTTCGGCGAGCCGCAACGCGACCACGCCCGGCGTCGCGCCGAAGTCATTGATCTCGATGTGCGCGGCGCCGTCGTAGCGCGTGAAGAAGCGGTCGAGCACGCTCTTCCAGATGTGGCTATAGCCGTCGACGCTGGTGCGCACCACCACGTGCGCGGCGAGCGCCGAACCGCCTGGATCGGCGGCGGCAGGCGACAGCAGCACTTCCAGATCGCCCGAGCCGACCACGCCGACGTGCGCGCGGGTCGTGACGGCGCGTTGCGCCGGATAGTCGAAGGTCAGATGTTCCATGAGGCTCAGCTCCGGCTGGCGTCGCGATGCGCCAGCATGTCGAGAAAGAGGGTGGCGGCGAGCAGATCGGCCGCGCCGCCCGGCGATGCGTTCAGCGACAGCAGTTCGCGTTCGAGCGCGTCGAGCGCGACGCGGCCCGCGGCTGTCGAACTGCCGCCCGCGTCGAGCACGCGCCGCGCGCCGCGCTGCCCCGCATGCAAGCCCGCGAGTCCCGCGCGATGCAGCAGGCAGGTATCGTCGAGCGTGCTCATGATCGCGAGCAGCGCATCGATGCGCGCGGCGTTTTCGTCGAGACCGCGTGCGCGGGCCGCGTGCAATGCCGGCAGGCCGACCTCGAGCGCGTGCGGAAAGCCGTCCTGCGCTTCGCGCCGCGCGCCGCCGACCTGATAGCGTCGACGCGCGCGTTCGCCGTGGCTATCGGACGAAGCGGCGAAGCGGTCCGGGAAGCAGGCGATCTGCGCGGCCAGCGTGCAGATGCGCGAGGTATCGACACGGTTGGGATCGGCAGGTCTGTCCGCACGCATGGAGGAACTCGAAGCCGTTTCGAGCGCCACGCCCGCGACAAGCAAGCCGATGATCCAGATCGCGCCGCGATGCGCATTGCTCCCTCCCGTCGCCTGCATCATCTCCTGTTCGCCCGCGCGGCCGATCTGCGCGAGCTCGGCGCGCAGCAGCGCCGAGGGTTCGGCGCTGCTGCGCGCCGTGCGCGCCAGCGCCGCGAAGGTCGGTTCGAGCGCGTGCGCGGAGCGCCGCATGATCGCGAGATCGAGGTCGCGATGCGCGCCGCTGCCGCGCCGATCGACGAGCGCGGGCTTCGGCGTGAGCTCCGCCTCGTCGATCAGCGCGATGATCGCGTCGCGCGCGAGTTGGGCGTCGGAAAACGGCGCGACCGGCGAGGTGCCACATGCATCGTGTAGGACCGAAGCATGCGGCGCGTCCAACCGTTCAGGAAGAACAGCAGCGGACGCCATCGTCACCAGCTCCGGAAGCGCGCGGGCGGCGCGTACAGTCCGCCCGACCACGTGACCAGATCGTCGATGCTGCGCGCCGCGAGCAGCGAACGCTTCGCGTCGCCGCGCCGGATGCCGAGATCTTCCGGATACGCGACGATGCCGCGCCGGCGCAATTCCGCGGTTGTCTCGGGCTTCGCGCGCAGACCGATCGGCGTGACACCGGCCACCGCAGCGACCGCCGCGCGCCGCTCGTCGATGCCTTCGGCCTTGTGCAGATGCGCGATGCCTTCCTCGGTGACCACATGGCTCACGTCGTCGCCGTAGATCATCACCGGCGCGATCGGCATGCCGTTTTTCGCGCCGACGGCGACCGCGTCGAGTTCATCGACGAAGGTCGGCTCGCCGCCTTTCTTGTACGTTTCCGCGAGTTGCACGACGAGCTTCTGGCCACGCGACACCGCGCCGTCGCCCTTCAACAGCTTCAGCCACGCCTCGCTCGAATGACGCCGGCCGCGCGGATCGTGGCCCATGTTCGGCGCGCCGCCGAAACCGGCGAGCCGTCCGCGCGTGACCGTCGACGAATTCGCGTCCGCATCGATCTGCAGCGTCGAGCCGATGAACAGGTCGACGCCGTATTGCCCGGCCAACTGGCACAGCACGCGGTTCGAGCGCAGGCTGCCGTCGTTGCCGGTGAAGAACACATCGGGGCGCGCCTCGATATACGCCTCCATGCCGACCTCGCTGCCGAAGCAATGGATGCTGTCGACCCAGCCCGATTCGATCGCGGGGATCATCGTCGGGTGCGGATTGAGTGTCCAGTTGCGGCAGATCTTGCGCTTGAGACCGAGCGATTCGCCGTAGGTGGGCAGCAGCAGTTCGATCGCCGCGGTATCGAAGCCTATGCCGTGATTCAGCGACGTGACGCCATACGGCTCGTAGATGCCGCGTATCACCATCATCGCGGTCAGCACCTGCAAGTCGCCGATATGACGCGGATCGCGCGTGAACAGCGGCTCGACCGCGAACGGCCGGTCCGCCTGCACGACCACGTCGACCCACGAGCCCGGAATGTCGACGCGCGGCAATTCGTCGACGATCTCGTTGACCTGCACGATCACGATGCCGTGACGGAACGCGGCGGCCTCGGCGATCGTCGGCGTGTCCTCGGTATTCGGGCCGGTGTACAGATTGCCGTGACGGTCGGCCTTGTCCGCGCACAGCAGGGCAACGTGCGGCGTCAGGTCGACGAACATGCGCGCATACAGCTCGACATACGTATAGACCGCGCCGATTTCGAGCTGGCCGTCTTCGAGCAGTTGCGCGACGCGCAGACTCTGCGGCCCCGCGAACGAGAAATCGACCTTGTGCGCGATGCCGCGCTCGAACAGCGTCAAGTGCTCAGGACGACTGATGCTCGAAATCAGCAGATGCACGTCGTGCAGCTTGTGCGGATCGACCGTGGCGAGCGAGCGCGACAGGAAGTCGGCCTGTTTCTGGTTGTCGCCTTCGAGCGCGACGCGCTCGCCGGGCTGGATCAACGTTTCGAGCGCATCGACGATGCGGTGCGTGGGCAGTACGCCGTCTTGGAGCCACGGCGCGATGGCCGCGAGGCGGCGGTTCTTTTCGTCGCGCCGGGTCGTCCACGAGCGGACAGTGGACCGCGATGCGGCGGCTTCGGCGGGGTGGGTCATCGGCTCGGTCATCGGTTCGATCAGCTCCCGGTGGTGACGCGCGGACGGCGGCCGCGCGGCTTCGGTTGATGCGCAAGCGCTTCTTCGCGCGTGCGCTCGGTCAGGAAACGATGCAGAAGCTCGCCGGTGCCGAGCAGATGCGCGACCACCAGCGACTGCGCGGTCGCGATATCGCGGCGCTCGACGGCTTCGAGCAGCGCGGCGTGCTCACTGTCGGACTCGCCCTTGTACGACGGCAAGCCGAACTTCAGGCGCAGATAGCGTTCGCCACGCCGGTGCAGCAAGCCGATCATGTCCTCGAGCTGCGGCCGGCCGGCGGGCGCGTAGAGACACATATGGAACGCGGCATTGCGCGTGACGTATAGCGACGGATCCTCTTCGCGCTCGGCGGCGCGGCACAAGTCCCTGGCTTCGCGCAGCGTCGCGGCGGTGTGATGCGGAATCGCAAGGCCGAGCGCGAGACTTTCGAGCGCCGAGCGGATCTCGTAGATCTCGCGCGCTTCGTTGGCGGACAGCGGCGCGACGCTCGCGCCTTTATGGACCGCCGCGCGTGCCCAGCCCTCGCTTTCGAGCTGGCGCAGCGCCTCACGCACGGGAATCGCACTGACCGAGAAATGCCGGGCAATCGCGTCCTGGCGCAGCGGGGCGCCAGGCGCGAGCGTGCCGTCGACGATCGCCGCGCGCAGCGCCTCGGCAATCATGTGCGAGGTGCTTTCGCGCGGCGCGGCGGCCGGAAGAAACGAACCGGACATGGCGGCTTCCAGGGGAAAACCTTCAGTTGCGTCGGTCATGGTATCAAATATTATATATAAAAAGACGCGCATTTCAGCGCGGGCAAACCCGGAAGTCTTGAACCACATTCCAGGCAGGTGCTCGCGCCGTCCTCTGAATGAGTTGTACGAGGACATCGCCGATCAATCAACGTCGTCGAGCCATCCCCAAGCGCGCCCGTCCCTTTCTTCGTTACGTTCAACTATCGTAGGCCGGAGGAGCATGATGAATACGGTAACCGACCGACGAGCGCTCGCGCGTCAGCGCACACCGCTCAATCGTTCGCAGATCGCAGGGTTCTGGGGAGCGTGGGCCGGCTGGACGCTCGACGGCATGGACTCGTTCATTTACGCGCTGGTGCTCACGCCCGCGCTGACCGAGCTGTTGCCGCGTTCGGGCTTCGCGGCGACGCCGTCGAATGTCGGCCTCGCAGGATCGATCCTGTTCGCGCTGTTTCTGGTCGGTTGGGGACTGTCGTTCATCTGGGGACCGCTCGCCGATCGCTTCGGCCGCACCAAGGTGCTCGCCGCCACCATCTTCACGTTCGCGATTTTCACCGGGCTCGCCGCGACCTCGACCAATGTGTGGCAGCTCGGTATTTATCGCTTCATCGCGGGCGTCGGGATCGGCGGGGAATGGGCGCTCGCGGGCACCTACGTTGCCGAGGCCTGGCCGGAGGATCGTCGCAAAATGGGCGCCGGTTATCTGCAGACCGGCTACTACGCGGGCTTCTTTCTTGCGGCTGCGCTCAATTACACGGTCGGCGTGCATTTCGGCTGGCGCGCGATGTTCCTGACCGGCGCGGTACCGGTCGTCGTCGCGATTCTGATTCTGCTGCGCGTGAAGGAGCCGCAGAAGTGGCAGAAGGCCCACGCAAAGACGGTGCGCGTGAAGCCGTTGCGCGAGATCTTGGGGCCGGCTTACCGGCGTCGCACATGGGTCGCGTGCATTCTGCTGACCATCGCGATCATCGGGCTGTGGGCGGGCGCCGTCTACGAGCCGTCCGCGGTGATCCAACTGGCGGCGCGCGCCGGCATGTCCAAGGGCGATTCGATTCGCACCGCGTCGCTCGCGACCGGCTTGCTGTCGATCGGCACGATCCTCGGTTGTCTCGCGCTGCCGCCACTGGCCGAGCGCATCGGCCGCAAGATGACGCTCGCGGTGTACTTCGCGGGGATGGCGGTGTCGATCGCGGCGAGCTTCGGTTGGGCGTTCTATCTGCCGAACGGGCTCGCGCCGTTCATCGCGTGGCTGTTCGTGCTGGGCTTTTTCGGCGGCAACTTCGCGTTGTTCAGCCTGTGGCTGCCCGAGCAGTTCGAAACCCGTGTACGCGCGACGGCGTTTGCGTTCTGCACGTCGTTTGGACGCTTCGTCGGCGCCGGCGTCAACTTTCTGCTCGGCGCGGCGGTGCTGCATAGGCAGACGCTCGGCGTGCCGATCGCGTTGACCGCGCTCGTGTTCGTCCTCGGCCTGTTCGTGATTCCGTTCGCGCCGGAGACGAAGGGCGAGACGCTGCCGCAGTAAGAACCGGGCGGGCGGCGCGCTTTACTTCGCGTGACTGCGTGCCCGCCCACCCGGATGGAGCAGCGTCAGCAACGGCCAGCCGAGATTGACGCCGAGACTCGCGGCGACGATCAGCGCCATGCCCGCCAGTTGCGAGAGCGACAGCGCACGGCCATACACGAGCGCATCCACGACGATCGCGGTCAGCGGATAAACGAACAACAGCACCGCGATCACTGGCGTGCTGAGCTTGGGCAGCGCGCCGTAAATCAGCACATACGACAATCCCGTGTGCAGCACGCCCATGCCGATCAGCCAGAACCACTGCATCGGACCGATATGCGTGAGCGTCAAAGGCGCGATGAGCGGCGCGATCAGCGGCAGACAGATCACGCCGACCGCGCATTGCGTGAGCGTCAGCAGATGCGGGCGCATTTCGCCGAGGCTCTTCGCGATCAGCGTGACGCTCGCATACAGCAGCGAGCCGAGCAGCGCTTCGCTCAAGCCGATCAGATAGCTGCTGTGGCCTTGCAGGTTTCCGGCCGCGATCACGCCCGACGCGAGCACGAGCCCGACGAACGCCGTCGCGATCCAGCCGAACCGGTCCACGCCGAGCCGCTCGTTAAAGAGCGCCGCGCCGATCAGCACGACCCAGAACGGCTGCACGTGAAACACGACGGTCGCGACCGCGATGCTGGTGCGATGAATCGCATCGAAAAAGCCGACCCATTGCGTGACCATCAGCACGCCGGAAATCAGCGCGAGCGCGACCGTGCGGCGCGTGAACTGCGCGCGCGTGAAAAAGCCCTTCCACGCGCAATAGGCGGCGAGCGAGAGAAAGCCGAACAGGCAGCGGAAGAACACGAGCGTCAGCGCATCGAGCCGCGCCTCCTCGACGAAAACGCCGATCGTGCCCATCAGCAGGCCGCCGCTCGCCAGCGTGATCGCGCCTTGTTGACGTGAGGTGAGGGACATGCGCAACGACTCCGAAACATGATGCCTGCGAGTATTGCGCCGCTTGTGGCCTGTTCACAAACGAATTAAATTGAGCAATTCCATAAGCCCGGTTGATAAATCGTGAACCCTGAATTCGACGTCGATCTGTTGCGCAGCTTCGTCGCGGTCGTGGAGGCGGGCAGCTTCACGAAGGCGGCGGCGAGCGTGCATCGCTCGCAGGCGGCGGTCAGCATGCAGATCAAGCGGCTCGAAACGATGCTCGGCACGACGCTGTTCGCACGCAACACGCGCAACCTGTCGCTGACGCGGCCCGGCAGTACGCTGCTCGAATACGCGCGGCGCGCGCTTGCGTTGCAGGAGGAGGCGTGGTCGGCGATCGTGCGGCCCGAGGTGACCGGGCGGGTGGTGCTCGGCGCGCCGGACGACTATGTGTCGTCGCTGCTATCGCCGGTGTTGCGGCGTTTCGCGACGCTGTATCCGCGCGTCGAGATCGAGATCGTCTGCGCGCAGAGCACGGCGCTCGCGCCGATGCTCGCGGACAACAAGATCGACCTCGCATTCGTCACGCGCGACCGCAGGATGCGCGGCGAATTCGTGCGCAGCGAACCGATGGTGTGGGTGGGGGCGTCGGTCGATACGCCGGTGCTGAAGGCCTCGCCGTTGCCGGTGGGTTTGTACGAGCCGGGCTGCGTCGCGCGCCAGCACACGCTGGCTGCGCTGGATGGTGCGCGCATCCGTTATCGCGCGGCGTTCAGCAGCGCGAGCCTGATGGGGCTCGTCGCGACCGTGGATGCCGGTTTGTCGGTGATTGCGCTGACGCGGTGCAGCGTGCCGCCGCGGCTCGCGATACTCGGCGACGCGCAAGGCCTGCCGAGAATCGCGCCGCTCGAAATCGTGGTCGCGCGCAGCGCGAAATCGGATCGGCCGACCTGCGATTATCTGGCGCAGCAGATGGTGCAGGATCTGTCGCTGCGGTAGCCAAGCGTGCCAGCCTTAGCCGTTCAGGTGCGCGAATAGGCGGTCACTTCACCCTCGACCGCGAGCCGCACGCGCTCACCCGGACGCGGGCACAGATAACCGGGCACGCGCGCGCGCACCATCGCCCGCGTCGCGGACTGCAATTGCAGCGCGACGCTTGCGTCCTGCCCCTGGAAGATCACGTCAGTGACGAGCGCGTCGTGTGCGGCGCCTGTGCGCGCGGTTTCATCGGCGCGCAGCAGGCGGATCTGCTCGGGACGCACCATTACGTCGACCGCACCGTGACCGACGGGCGCGACCAGTGCGAGTTCGCCGAGCTCGCAACTCGCGCGATCGTGTTGCGCGATGCCCGGCAACAACACCGCCTCGCCAATGAACGACGCAAGCTCGCGCGTCACCGGCCGGCGGTATAGCACTTCGGGCGTCGCGGTCTGGATCAGCCTCCCATTCCACAGCACCGCGACCTCATGCCCGAGCGACAACGCCTCGGACTGATCGTGTGTGACCAGCACGGCAGTCGCGCCGGCCGCGGCCAGCGCACTTGCGACCGCCTGGCGCGTTTCGACGCGCAGCGCGGCGTCGAGCGAGGAGAACGGCTCGTCGAGCATGATCAGCGTCGGCGTGGGTGCGAGCGCACGGGCGAGCGCGACACGTTGCTGTTGACCGCCCGACAGTTGCTGCGGCGCGCGCTCGCCAAAATGCGCGGGCAGGCCGACCAACTCCAGCAACTCAGCGACGCGATGGCGCGCGCGGCGCTGCGTGCGTGGCAGACCGAACACGATGTTGTCCGCGACCGACAGATGCGGAAACAGCGCGCCTTCCTGCGGCACGTAGCCGATGCGGCGTTGCTCCGACGGTACGTGCAGGTTGTCGCCGACGACGCGCCGGCCATCGATCTCGACGCTGCCGCCGTCCGCGCGCTCGAAGCCGCACAACAGCCGCAGCAGCGTGGTCTTGCCGCTGCCCGAGGGCCCCAGCAGCGCGAGCAGCGTGCCGCGCTCGACCGAGAGATCGAGGCCGTGCAGCACCGGGTGACCGTCGAACGATTTCTGCAGTCCGCGGATACGAAGTTCGCTCATGAAAATCCGAAGTAGTCGAACAAAAGCAGCGATGAAAAAGCCGGCGCGTGTCAGCCGCGCTCGCCGAGCAGCGCCGAGCGGCCGAGCAGCGCGAACAGCAGCCCCGACGCGCACAGCGAGATGCCGGTCAGCAGCGCCGCATAGGGCGCGGCAGCGGCGAACGCCATCGTCGACGTGTCGGCCCACACCTGGGTCGCCAGCGTTTGCGTGTCGAGCGGCGACAGCAGCAGCGTCGCGTTCAGTTCGGTGACGACCGAGATGAACACCATCGCCGCGGCAGCGCCGAGCCCGGGGCCCGCGAGCGGCAGCACGACGCGCACGAGCGTCTGCGTCCAGTCAAGGCCGAGCGCGCGCGCGGTTTCCTCGAGGCGCGGCTGCGCCTGCATGAATGCCGCGCGCACGCTGACGAGCGCGACCGGCATGAACAGGATCGCGTAGGCGACGATCAGCAGCGTCGCACTTTGATAGAGCGGCTGCAGCGCATGCACGGCGAGCGAGACGATCGCGAGCGCAATCACGAGCCCCGGCACGCCCTGCGCGAGAAACACGGTGCGCTCGAACAGCGTCGCGAAACGCGTCGGATAACGCACCAGCAGAAACGCGAGCGGCACCACAAGCAACGTGGTCAGCGCGGCGGCCGCGAGGCCGAAACCCAGCGACGAACACGTCGCGTTCCACAGCAGTTCGGGCGATACGTCGGCCGGCGTCACGGCGGCCGCGCCCGGCTGCGTGAGCCAGAAGCCGATCATGCCGAGCGGTACGCCGAGCGTCGCAAGCGTCAGCAGCGCAAAGCCCGCGACGACGAGCCAGCGCCACCCACCGAGCTCGTAGCGCAACACCGCGCGGCGCGTGCCGCGATCGACGCGCTCATAGCGCGCTGCACCGCGCACGCGAAACTCGAACGCAAGCACGACGAGGCAGATCACGATCAGCAGACACGCGAGCAGCGATGCACCGCCGCCGTCGAAGCTGGTGCGATATTCCGCGTAGATCTGCGTGGTGAACGTATGAAAGCGCAGCAGCGTGAACGCGCCGAATTCCGATAGCACGCCGAGCGCGACGAGCAGCATGCCGCCGAGCAGCGCCGGCCGCAGTTGCGGCAGCACGACGCGCGCGAAACTCGTCCAGCGGTTGCAGCCGAGTGCGCGCGCGCTTTCTTCGAGTGCCGGGTCCATGCCGCGCAGCGCAGCGGCGACCGGCAGATAGACGAGCGGAAAATACGCGCAGGTCAAGACCAGCAACGCGCCGTTGAAGTCCTGCAAGTCCTCGCTCAAGGACACCCACGCATAGCTCGAAATGAAGGCCGGCATCGCGAGCGGCGCGGCGCACAGCACGGCCCACGCGCGCCGTCCGGGAAGATGCGTGCGCTCGACGAACCACGCGGCGGCCGTGCCGATCACCGCGCAAACGAGGGTCGTCGTGACGGTGATCAACGCCGTATTGACGAGCAGCTCGCCGACGAGGGGCCGCCAGATCAGATCGAGCGCGTCGCCGATCCCGAAGCTCGCCGCGCGCCAGAACGTAAACGCAATCGGCAGCAGCACCAGCAAAGCGCTGAGTGCTGCCGCCGCAAAAAGGCCGCGCGGCGCGCGCGTCCGCCCGCGCGCCGGGGCTGGGGGGACAGCCGGCGGACCGGCTGACAGTGCTTCGCTCATTTACAGCAGGCCTGCCTGACGTAGCAGCTTGCCGGCCTGGCTATCGTCGCCGAGCTGCTGGATCGTCAGCGTGGGCGGAGTCAGTTCGGCAAACGGCTTGAGGATCGGGTCCGGCGCGACACCCGCGTGCAGCGGATATTCGAACATCACGTGGCTGTTGGCCATCAGCTGCTGTGCGCGTTCGCTGACCAGATAGGCGAGAAACTTCTGCGCGCCGTCCGCGTTGTGCGCGGACTTCAGCACGCCCGCGCCCGATACGTTGACGAGCGCGCCGGCGTCGCCGTGGCCGAAGTGATAGATCGCGCTGCGGGTTTTCGCATCGCCGATTTCCGCATGCAGACGCGACCAGTAGTAGTTGTTGATCAGACCGGCCGCGACCCCGCCGCGATTGACCGCGGCGACCACGCCTTCGTCATCGTCGAAGATCTGCGCGTTGGCTTTGAGACCCTTCAGCCACGCGAGCGTCTGCTCTTCACCCTTCAGGGCCAGCACCGCGCTCACGAGTGGCAGGAAGTCGGCGTCGCTCGGCGCGATGCCGACCTTGCCTTTCCATTCAGGCTTCGCAAGGTCGAACACCGATTGCGGCAGTTGGGACGGCTGCAGCTTCGTCGTGTTGTATGCGAGCACGCTCTCGCGCGCGGTCACGGCGACCCATACACCGCTCGGCGAATTGAAACGTGCCGGCACCGCGCGGAGCGTCGCTTCGTCGACCTTCGCGAGCAGACCCTTTTCCTCGAGCAGCATCAGCTCCGGCGAGTTCTCCGTGAAGTACACGTCGGCGGGCGACGCCGCGCCTTCCGCGACGATCTGCGCGGCGAGCGCCGGGCCTTCGCCGCTGCGGATTTTTACCGAGATGCCCGACTGCTTTTCGAAGTCCTTCGCGAGCAGATTGACGACCTGCTCGTGCTGCGCGTTGTACAGCGTGATCGACGCCGAGTGAGCCGCCGACGGCATCGTCGCGAGCGCGGTGAGCGACAGCGCGGCCATGCTGCCGAGCGCGCGCAGACGGGTGGCAAACCAGGAATGAGCCATGTTGCAGAAGTCCGTTTTGATTGTGTTGAGTGAGCCAGGCGCTGCACGCCCGGCGTGCTTCATTTGCTGCATCACGTCTCGAACAGCCCCGCGCCGACATACGAACCCGGCTTCGCGCCCGGCGGCACGACGAAAATCGCGCTGCCGACGTGAGTCGTGAACTGGTTCATCATGTCGAACTTCGCGAGCCGGTCGTTGATCGGGATGAAGCCGGTGCGCGGGTCGCTTTGGTGCGCGATGAAAATCAGCCCCGCGTCGTACTCGGTTTCCTGGCGCCACGGCGGCCAGCGCTCGATATAGAAGTTCGTGCCTTCGTTGTACGAATACGAGCGGCGCAGAATCTGCGCGCCGTTGTTGCTCGCCGGATTCGACAGACGCACGTGCGAGTTCTCGGGGATCACCGGGTTACCGTCCTTGTCCTCGGCCTTCAGATTCACCGCGTCGAATTCATGCTTGCTGCCGATCGGCGCGCCGCTGTACTTGTGGCGGCCGAACACCTGTTCCTGGAAACCAAGCTCGGTGTTGTCCCAGTGTTCGAGCGTGACGCGGATGCGGCGCACGACCGTGTAGGTGCCGCCTTCCATCCACGGCGCGTCGTCGGTGGCGCGAGCCCACACGAACTGGTTCATCAGCTCAGGCTTCGCGGTCGCCGGATTGTTGGTGCCGTCCTTGAAGCCCATCAGGTTGCGCGGCGTCTGAGCGCGCGGACCGGACAGAAAACCGGCCTGGCCCCAGCGCATCGCGGCGACGCCGTAGGCACGGCGCGTCAGTTGGCGTACCGCGTGAAACGCAACCTGCGCGTCGTTCGCGCACGCCTGGATGAACAGGTCGCCGCCGGTCTTCTCCTTGATCAGCTGATCGCCGTTGAAGCGCGGCAAATCGACGAGCGCGGCGGGGCGGCGCGACGCGAGCCCGTAGCGGTCCTTGCCGTCCTTCGTGAAGAGGCCGGGGCCGAAGCCGAACGTGATGGTCAGACCGTTCGGGCCGAGGCCCAGCACGTCGCCGGAATCGGGGGCGGCTTGGTCGCCGCCGCCGTCGCCGGCGGGCAGCGCGAAGGCCGTGCCGCCTTGCGTCAGGCGCGCGGCTGCTTCGGTCCACGTGCGCAGCAGGGCGATCACGTCGTCGCGCTTGTCGGTGGTCAGATCGAGCGCGGCGACGTAGGTGTGGCTCTGCTGCGGCGTGACGATGCCGCCTTGATGCGGACCGTAGAACGGCTCGGCCGCGAACTGCGGATCGGCGTTCTGGGCGCTATGCGCGGGCGCCTTCGCGAGCGCGGGCGGCGAGGTCGCGAGGCCTGCGCCGAGACTCGCGCCGGCGGCGACCGCCGCGCCCCCCGCCTTCAGGAAGCCGCGTCGTGACGGCCGTGGGGGGTGATCGTTTGTCATGGTCATTCACCTTCTTGAAACTGCGTGGGTGCCGCCTACTTCGCGAGCACCAGTGTGTTCACGTCGTCTTCGACGTAGTAGAAGCCGTCGCCTTCCGGCGTCATCGCGATACCGAACAGGTCGCCGTTGCCGGGGGGCGATTGCGCCTTGTCGGTATCGATCCAGCGTGCGTACAGCTGCTTGCCGGTCGCCGGATCGATCTCGACGACCTGGCCGTTCAACGCGTTGGTCACCAGCAGGTGGCCATTGGGCGCGGTGACCATCGCGAGCGGACGATGCAGCAGGCCGTCGGCGGTCAACTGGCGGCCGACGCCCGCGCTGCTGTCGCGCGTGAGCGGATCGTCGATCTCGGTGATGCGGTTGCCGATCGCGTCGGACACGTACAGCAGTTTCTGATCGGCCGACAGCGCGAGGCCGGTCGGCCCGACGAGGAACACGCCCTTGTCGGCCTGCGCGCCGAAGCCGCTGCCGATCACGGTTTCCTGCTTCACGACGGGCGGCTTGCCTGCCGGCACGTCGAGGTCGAGGCGCAGCACGGTGGCCTGCTTGAACACGGGCGGATTGCCTTGCGCGTCGCCGACGCCGAAGCCCGCGTTGCTGACGAACAGCGTTGCGCTCGTGCCGTTGTCGACGACCGCCATGTTGCCCCACGGATCGTTGATGTTCGGCGTCGAGATCGTCGACGCGATCTTGCCTTGCGGGTCGATCACGATCAGGCAGCCAGCGCCCTTGGTGCCGGTCGTGCCGTCGTTGCTCGGCGTGCTGCCGACGATCACCCAGCCGGACTTCAGCATCGTCATCGCGGTCGACAGGCCGATGCCGCCCGGGCATTCCTTCAGATCGCGCGGCACGGTCGCGAACACCGTCATCTGTCTGGTGTCCGGGTGATAGTTGATGATCGTGCTGCCGGTGCCCTGCAGGTTTGTCGAGTTGTTGAAGTTGCCGACCAGCACGTCGCCTTTCTTCACGGTGCCCGCGCTGACCGGCGCGACCACGAGCGCGTACGGATTCTGGTCGCCGTTATCCGGCACGGTGTTGATCAGCGTCGTGTGATGCTTGATCGTTTCAAGGAAGCCTTGCGGCTCGGCCTGCGCGCTGGCGGCCGTCGTGAGAGCGGCGGCGCCGGCCATCGCGGCGAGCAGGGCTCGCGCGGCGCGCGCCGCAAGCTTGCGCGTGAGTTGATTCACGATTGGGCCTCCGTACGGATGCACAAAGCGGGCGTGGCGGCGACGATAGAAAGCATGGGAAGTGCTGGTTCGGTTGCGTGGGGTGGCATGTGCTTGCGAGGATGAAAGCGCGCGGCGGGCGGCGTCAGAAGTTGATATTGGTCCGCATGCCGACGACGAAGGTGTTGCGCAGCGGCTGCGTCGGGTCGTTCGGGTTCTGGCCCGCACCGGCGTTGAACGTGTATTGCGCGTCGGCCTGCAACTGCCACCACGGATTGACCTGATACTGGTAGGTCGCCTCGAGCGTGGTTTCGCTGGTGCGCACGCCGTAGGGGCTGCCGTTGAATGCCAGGAAGTCCTTGTCGAGTCCGTTCACGTGACTGCCGACCTTGATGTAGGTCAGCGCGAGACCGGCGCTGTCGTTGTCACGGCCCTTGAACGGCGCCTTCAGCACGACGCCGAGGTTGGCCGCGACTTGCACGAGGTTGCGGTCGCCCGGCGCGCCCATCACGCGCGCGAACACGCCGAGACTGCGTGGTTCGTCGGAGTCGGGGCGCCACACCATCTGATCGGCGACCGCATAGAAGCTGTAATTGCCGCTGTGATTCACCGGAATGCCGGTCGACGCCGGATTCGCGAGCGACAGCCCCATGTTGTCGTAGCGCTGATCGGCGAACTTGTTGGTGTTGTACCAGACGCCGAGCTTGTAGGTGCCCGGCAGACCGCCGCCGCCCGTGCCGACCATTTCGCCTTCGGCCGGCTGGTTGATCGAGTACTGCAACTCGCCGATCCACAACGCGCCGTTATGCAGGTTGAAGTTCGTGCCGCTCATGTTGTCCGGGTCGTTGCCGAGCGGGTCGCCCGAATACACGCCGGCAAGCGCGGTCAACGAAGGGGTGATCTGGCCGCGCACGCGCACGCCGAGACCCGCGAGCGGATAGGCGGGACCGCCCGACGGCATGTCGTACGAGGGCAGCGCGGGCCAGCCGAACATCGTGTTGAGGAACAGGGCCGCATACGTGCTCGTGATGAATTCCTGGTCGAGACTCTGCTGACCGATCTTCACGTCCACGCGTTTGTTCAGGAACGACTGCTGATACCAGAGCTCCCACAGACGCGTCGCGTCGTCGGCCTCGATGCCGCTCGCGGTATTCAACGTGCCGAGCTTGTTCGCGCTCAGGTTCGCGCCGTGAATTTGCAGTGCGCTGACGTTGAAGAGGCCGCCCGGCAGGCCGAACGCCTTTTGCGTATCCATCTGCAAGGTAGCGGTGGTCAGGCCGTCGTAGTCGACGCCGCGCGCGAGACCGCCGCGCAGATTGGCCAGCACTTCGCTGGTTTCGGTCAGCGTGAAGGTCATGCCGTACTTGCCGAGCCACGGACGCAGGCCGCCCATGTCGCCGAGCAATTGCTGGCGGTTCCAGAGGCCCGTCCACTGGTCGGTTTGCGTCGCCTGAATGTTCAGGTCGGCCTCGGGCGCTTCCGGGTTCGCATCGGGATTGGCTTCGGCCAGCGCCGCGTGGCCGGTCAACGAGGCACACGCGAAGGCCGTGCACAGTGCGACGCGCCGCATCGAAGGCAAACGCGTACGATGAGTTGCGCCGGGACCTGCGCAAGCGTCGCAAACCGGACGCGCATTGGCACGCGATCCGTTGAGTTGGGCGAACTTCATCGAAATCCTTATGAGTGTTGTTTCGATCGATGTGATCAATCTGCGACTGCCTGGCGCGACATCGCGTGTTGTCCCAGGCTGCCAAAGCGGCTGATGGCGTGATCGTACGCAGGCGTATTGCGGCAGTCAACACAAATGAGAACGATTCGCAACAATATTACTGGCATGTAATTCCCGGATTTACGGACTGCGCCTAAACTTTATGAGGACGTAAACAGATATTCATTGGCGCGTAATGAAAATGTATTGATGTAGTCAGGCCGAACGTGCGAAACGGCGAGGTGTCGAAGCGCACGAGTCACCCGAAAGTCAAAGTAAGGAGGTAGAAATGGGCAAGCGCATTCTTCTGGTTTCGTTGCTGGTGAGTGGTGGTCTGTTGCTGGGCGGCGCAGCGCACGCGCAGTTGAATCTGAAGCAGTTCGGCATCGGCGGGGGCGGCGATAGCGCGGCGGGTGCCGGGGCGTCGTCGGGCGGCGTGTCGCAGTTGCTGCAGAGTTACGTGGGCGCGAACCAGCAGGTGCTGAGCGGACAGTCGAGCCTCGCGTCGGCGATGGGCATGACGAGTGCCGCCGGCCAGGCGCAGCAGGCGGCGGGGCTGCTCAGCGGCGGCACGCCGTCGGTCAGTCAGTTGACGCAGGTCGGCAGCACCCAGCAGTCGCTGTCGCAGAAGCTGACCGATGCGTTCGCGAATCATGCAAGTGGCGGCGCGTCTGCGACGCCGGTCAACAAGGAAGCGTTCACGCAAGGTCTGTCGTCGCTCGGCAAGGGTGTGAGCCAGTATTCGAGCTTGCAGTCGGGGCTCGGCAGCCTCGGTCAGATGAGTCCGTCGTCGCTGCTGCAATCGGGCCTCAATCCGCAGACCGCGCAAAGCGCTTCGTATATCGCGCAATCGGCGCCGGGGCAGTTGCAGTCGCTGATGTCGACGCTGAGCTCGGCCGTGCAGTTCGCATCGAGCCACGGCATTACGGTGCCGTCGATCGCGACGTCGGCGTTGAAGGGCTTGTAGGCGCGTTTTCGCTTCGTCCCGCGCGCGGTCGATTCAGCGCCGAAAGCCGCTATGACCGCGTCGAACCCGCAGTCCAACCGGAATTCCGCCGATGTCCCACACCATCAATCTGGAAAACTACTTCGCCCGGATCGGCTATCAGGGCCCGCGCGCCGCCACGCTCGACGTGCTGCGGGCGATTCACCGGCTCCATCCCGCCGCGATCCCGTTCGAGAACCTGAACCCGTTGACGCGCCGGCCCGTCAGGCTCGAGCTCGAAGCCGTCGAACGCAAGCTCGTGACCGAAAAGCGCGGTGGCTACTGCTTCGAGCAGAACATTCTGTTCGCGAACGTGCTGATGCAACTCGGCTTCAGGGTCACGCCGATGCTTGCGCGCGTCGTGTGGGGCCGCGAGCCCGGCACGATCTCGCCGCGCACGCATATGGTGCTGCGCGTCGATATCGACGGCGACGCATGGATCGCCGACGTCGGCTTCGGCGCCGTGACGCTGACCGCGCCGCTGCGGCTGACCGCCGGCCTCGCGCAGCCGATTCCGCTCGGCACGTTCCGTCTCGCCGACGCGGGGCGCGACACCGTCTATCTCGAGGTGCTGGCGCCGGACGAGAGCTGGACCCGCGTTTATCACGTCGATCTGCGCGCAGTCGAGTGGATCGACTACGAAACCTCGAACTGGTACACCTCGACGTCACCGGATTCGAAGTTCGTTCATAACCTGCTGGCGTGCCGCGTGTTGCCCGAACTGCGCCTGGCGCTATTCAACGATCAGTTCAACGAGCGCGACGCACGAGGGCAGATCGTCAACGAACGGCGCCTCGCGAGCGCCGCCGAACTCGCCGATTGTCTGCGTGAGCGTTTCGGCTTGAATCTGGAGGACATCGATATCGCCGACGTGTTCGAGCGCGTGCGCACGCGCGATGAGGCCGCATGAGCCGACCGCTCGAGGGAGCCGCGATGGTCGCACGTCTGATCCTGCAATCGCTGGCGTGGCTGGTTTTCATGGGCGTGCTGCTGTTCGGCGCGGCCGGCACGCTCGCGTGGCCGGCCGCGTGGTGGTATCTGTTCGAGCTGGCGGTATTGAGCCTGTGGCTCGGCTTGTGGCTCGCGCGTCATGATCCCGCGCTGCTCGCGGAGCGGCTCGCGCCGTTCGTGCAGGCGCAGCAGAGCCGCTGGGATCGTGTGTTCATGGCCGCGATCGGGGCCGCGTGGTGCGGCTGGCTGGTCCTGATGGGTTTCGACGCGATGCGGTTTCGCTGGTCCGCGCCGCTGCCGTCGTGGCTCATGGGCCTCGGCGCGTTGTGCGTGTTCCTGTGCATCTTCATGTGCCGGTTCGTGTTTCGCGCGAACAGCTATGCCGCACCGGTGGTCAAGATTCAGTCGAGCCGCGGGCACAAGGTCGCCGACACCGGGCCCTACGCGTACGTCCGTCATCCGATGTACGCGGCCGCGCTGGTGTTCTTCGTCGGCACGCCGCTGATGCTCGGCTCGTGGTGGGGGCTCGTGGCGCTGCCCGTGATGGCGTACGGGATGGGCTGGCGCGCGGTGCGCGAGGAGCGGCTGCTCGCCGGGCAGCTCGACGGCTACACCCAATACATGGCTCGTGTGCGTTACCGTTTTGTGCCGTTTATCTGGTAGCGCGTTCCAGCCGTCTCCCAGCGTCGAACCGGGTAAGATTGGGCCCGGCCGTCGGAGAACCGGCCACGGTGTACCTCATGTACCACCGGCGAACCACCGATGAGGTTTGGAGTGAAAACAACGACACAGGCGCGTATAGCGCCCGCCGCACAAGCGGAGCAGAAACAGCATTCCGCCGAACGCGATCGCGATCGCGACACGCCGGTCAAGGCGATGCCCGCCTACGAGCAGATCAAACGCTACGTGCTTCAGCGCATCAGCGAAGGCGCATGGAAGCCGGGCGGGCTGATCCCTTCCGAAACGGAACTGGTCAAGGAGTTCGGCGTCGCGCGCATGACGGTGTCGCGCGCGCTGCGCGAGCTGACCGCCGAGCGCGTGCTCACGCGCGTGCAAGGCTCGGGCACCTTCGTCGCGCCGCAGCGGTATGAATCGACGGTGCTGGAGATCCGCAATATCGCCGATGAAATTGCCGCGCGCGGTCATCGTCACTCGGCGCGCGTGCTGACGCTCGAACCGAGCGACGACGCCGACGCGCTCGAAGCGCTCGGTCTCGCGAACGGTCCCGCGTTTCATTCGTGCATCGTGCACAGCGAGGAGGGCGAGCCGATCCAGTACGAGGACCGCTTCGTCAATCCGAAGGTGTTTCCTGAATATCTGCAGCAGGACTTCTCGGTCGAAACGCCGAATCACTACATGGTGCGGCTCGCGCCCGTGCAGCGCGCCGAGTTTCGCATCTACGCGCAAAAGCCCGACGCCCATGTGCGGCGTCATCTGATGATGGATATCGGCGAGCCGTGTCTGCTGCTGTGGCGGCGCACGTGGGTCGGCGAGAACGTCGCGACGTCGGTGCGGCTATGGCATCCGGCGTCGCGTTTTCATCTGGCGGGGACCGTCTAGTACGGTTGCTGAAGCGCGCTTTATCCCTGGCGCTGCGAGGTGTTCGGCGAAAAACGGCAGCCGAGCCGGTAGCGCGAACCCGGATGCACGAAACGCGCGAACGTCACGGCGACGCCGCCCGTCCACGTGCGGCGCGTCAGCGTCAGGCACGGTTCTTCGGCGTGAATTTCGAGCAGCTCTGCTTCGGCAGGCGTCGGCAGCGCCGCGTCGACCACGTGTTCGAGATCGTGCATCGGCACGACCGTCAGCAGATACTCGGACGGCTTCAGCGCCGAGAAATCGTGCTGCAGAAAATCCGGCGCGACGGCCGGATTCACATAGCGATCTTCGAGCTGCACCGGCAGACCGTTCTCGCGATGCACGCAGATCACATGAAACACCGAAGCGCCCGGCGCCAGCCCCAAGGCGTTCGACACCGTGACCGACGCGGTCTCGCGCTGCAACAGCACCATATCGCAGCGATAAGCGTGGCCGCGCGAGCGGATCTCGTCGCCGATATGGGCGATCATCAATAGCGTGGACTGCGGCTTGTTCGGCGCGACGAAAGTACCGACGCCCGATAGGCGCGTGACGAGCCCCGCGTCGGCGAGTTCGCGCAGCGCGCGGTTGACCGTCATGCGCGAGACGCCGAGCGTCGCGACGAGGTCGAGCTCCGAAGGCAGACGGTCGCCCGCCTGGCGTTCGCCCGAGCCGATGATCTGGCGAATGTGCTGTTTGACCTGCTCGTAGCGCGCGGCCGGCGCTTCGTCGCTGCCGCGCGCGATTTTGGCCGCGGCGCTGGCCGCGCTGGCGGACGATTTGCCATGAGGCTTGTTGCGAACGGCGGCGCTCATAGGGGCGGGGTGTCGTCGGGGCCGCGCGTCCAGAACGCATTGCGGTCGAAGTAGTTTTGCAGAAACTGCCGCAGACGCGGCTGCGCGGCATCGTGAAACACGTCGCGCGGTTTGCCCTGCACGGCGATGCGGCCTTGATCGATGAACACGACCTTGTCGGCGACCTGCGCGGCAAAACCCATTTCGTGCGTGACCACGGCCATCGTCATGCCGTCGCGCGCGAGCTGCTTCATCACCTGCAGCACCTCGCCGACCAGCTCCGGATCGAGCGCCGAGGTCGGTTCGTCGAACAGCATGATGTGCGGCTCCATCGCGAGTGCGCGCGCAATCGCGACGCGTTGCTGTTGACCGCCCGACAGTTTCGCCGGATACGCATCGCCCTTGTGCGAGAGGCCGACCGTCTCCAGCATCGCGCTCGCGCGGCGGCGCGCTTCGTCGTGCGAAAGGCGCCGCACGCGCAGCAGCGCCTCCATCACGTTGCCGAGCGCGGTCATGTGTGGCCACAGGTTGAACTGCTGGAACACCATGCCGACGTTGCGGCGCACGCGGTTGATCTCGCCCTGCGAGGCGCGCACGCGTTTGCCGTTGCGCTCGGCATAGCCGAGCAGCTCGCCTTCGATGCGCACGTCGCCGTGATCGTAGGTTTCGAGCGCGGCGAGGCAGCGCAGCAGCGTGCTCTTGCCCGAGCCCGACGGCCCGATGATGCAGACCACTTCCGAGCGCGCAATCTCGAGATCGACGCCGCGCAGCACCTCGACATCGCCGAAGCGTTTGCGCAGATCGCGCACCTCGATCAGCGGCGCGGCATTCGATGCGTTCGCCGCTGCGCTGGCGGACGGCGCGGAAGATTGCGCGGGGGAGGACATGTCGGCGATGGCGTTCATAAGTGTTCCGGAATCATGCCATGAAGCGTGCGAGGCGGGCTTCGGCCCACATGCCCGCGCGCGAGGTCAGCTCGACTAGAGCGAGATAGCACACGCACAGTACCAGCAGGGTTTCGACGAAAGCGAAGGTGGCCGAGCCGATGCCGGTCAGCACGAACGTCAGTTCGGGCACTGTGACGATCGACAGCACTGCCGTTTCCTTGCTCAACACGATGATCAGATTGGTCAGCGCGGGCACGATCAGCACCAGCATCTGCGGCGCCTGGATGCGCAGGATCGCCTGCCAGCGCGTGAGTCCGAGACACGCCGCCGCTTCGAGATGGCCTTTGGGCACCGACTGGAAGCCGGAGCGGAACGCCTCGGCGAAATACGCGCTGCCATAGAGACCGAGGCCGACGATGCCGGCCGTCATCGGTTCGAGCGTGAGGCCGATGGACGGGCCAGCGTAGTACAGCAGAAACAGCTGCACGAGAAACGGTGTGCCGCGCAGCAACTCGATGTAGACACGCAACACGGCGCGCAGCCAGCGTCCGCAGAACAGTTGCAGCACCGCGATCAGAAAGCCGATCGCGAGACCGATTGCGACGCCCGCGGCCCAGCTGGCGAGCGTCGTCGCGAGGCCGGCGGCGATCGGCTGCAGGTTGTGCGTGATGACGGTCGGGTCGAACGTTTGCATGGCGAGGTTCGCTTAAACGTGAGTCGATTCAGGCGTGCTGCAAACGGTGTTCGGCCGCATGCGCGACCAGCGCGAGCGAACCGCAGATCACGAAGTAGATGAGCCCGGCCGCGACATACGCTTCGAGCGGCCGGTAAGTGCTCGCGGCGATGTTCTGCGCGGTGCGCGTCAACTCGGCGACGCCGACCACCGAGATCAGCGAAGAAGCCTTGATCAGCAGCACCATTTCGTTGACGAGCGACGGCAGCGTCAAACGGAATGCTTGCGGCACCAGAATGCGCCGCAGCGTATCGAGCGGGGAAAGCCCAAGCATGCGCGCGGCTTCGAGATGTCCGGGCGGAATGCTCAGAAAACCGCCGCGCAGAATCTCCGCGATGTACGAGGCCGAGCACAACGACACCGTGCTGATCGCGGCGACGATCGGCGACACGTTGATGCCGGCGAACGGCAGCAGGTAGTACACGAGCAGCAGCTGCACGAGCATCGGCACGCCGCGAAAGAAGAACACGTAGGCGCCGCCCGCAAGGCGCGCGGCGCGATGCTGCGACAGCCGCGCGGTGCACACGCCGATGCCGACGAAGAATCCGATCACGAGCCCCGTCAGCGAAATGCCGACGGTGGCGAGCGCCGCATGCAGCAGCAGCGGCAGGCCCTGAACGAAGACGGTCGTGTTGAACATGGGTCGCGGCCGATGGAAGGGGAAGGGCGACGCGCGCCGCGCGACGGCGAAACTATTGCACGATGCGGGACGCCCACGTTGAAGACGCTCAGTAGTTCGGCGTGGGCATCGTGGACGGCATCTCCATCGCGACACCGAACCACTTTTTCTGCAACGCGGCGAGGCGGCCATCCTTCTGCATCTTCACGAGCGCTGCGTTGAACGCGTCGGCGAGCGGTTTGCTGTCGGCGTCCTTACGCAATGCATACGCGAAGTACACCTTCGCGCCGAACGGCGGCTGCACGACCGCGAACATCTCGGGGCGCTGCTTCGCGACATACGCGATGTTGGTCATCGAGTTCGCTGCCGCGGCGATGCGGCCCGCCGCGAGGTCCGCGTAAGCCTGATTGTTGTCGACGTACTCGCGGATTTCAGGCTGCTTCGGCAGCGTGGCCGCGTAGCTCTTCAGCTGGTCCAGCTGCGCGGTGCCTTTGCCCGCGCCGACCGTCTTGCCCGCGATATCCGACGATTGCTTGATCGACGCATCGTTCGCGCGCTTGAGCAGCGCGTCGGTCGCATCGGCGACGGGCAGCGTGTACGTGTAGCGTTCCATGCGCGCCTTCGTGACCGTCAGCGGGCCACCGACCATATCGAACTTGCCCGCTTCGAGACCGGGCAGCACGCTCGGCCACGGCAGATCGATGAAGCGCACCTTGACGCCGATTTCCTTGCCGATCTGCGCGAACAGCTCCTTGTTGAAGCCGGCTTGCTGACCGTTCTCGAGAAAGTCGAATGGCGCGAACTGCATTTCGGTGCCGACCACCAGTTCGCCGGCTTTCTTCACTTTGGCGAGTTGGTCTTCGGCGTGCGCGGCGACGCTTGCCGCGCACAGCGCCAGCATGACCAGACGACATTTCCAGCCTGCAAGGATACGCATGGGGTTCTCCGGGGGCGAATTGGTGTTGGGTCGCCGGCGTGTCGAAGTCTTCGTTAGGACCCGCCGCGCCGGCGGCGCGATGCGGGCCTCGCTGGGCAGTATATACCGCGTTTCCGGCGAAAAATAAATGCTCGCTTGAGTAGAGAAAAGCCCTGATCTCGAGGCGTGCGAAGCAACTTGCGGCGCTGCTTTTGGCGGTATATACCACTGCAATACCGATCCTCGAAGGAGCCGCGCGATGGTTGTGACCCGCATTCCGATCATCGATATCGCCGGCGTGCGCGCGGGCGATCAGCAGGCGCTCCGACGCGTCGCGAAGGAAATTCATGAAGCCTGTACGACGATCGGTTTTTTCTACATCGTCAATCACGGCGTGCCGCAAGCGAAGATCGATGCCGCCGCGCAGGCCGCGCGCACTTTCTTCACGTTTCCGGTCGACACGAAACGACGCGCGGCGGTCAATCATCGGCATCGCGGCTTCAATGCGCTTGGCGACGCGACGATGTATCAGGCGAAGCGGCCCGATCACAAGGAGTTCTTCAGCATCGGCCTCGAACTGCCGGAAGACGATCCCGACGTGCTGGCGGGCCAGGCACTACGCGGGCCGAACAATTGGCCGGACTTCATGCCCGGGTTGCGGCCGGTGCTGTATGACTATTACGAGGCGGTCGGCGCGTGCGGGTCCGATCTGCTGCGCGCGGTCGCGGTGAGTCTCGGCATTGAAGAAAATTTCTTCGCGCCGCGCTACACGAAGCGCATGCAGCGCACGCAAATGGTCTACTACCCGCCGCAGCCGCAGCAGTCGGACGAAGATCAGTTCGGCGTCGCGCCGCACACCGACTACGGCTGCATCACATTGCTGTGGCAGGATCAGGTCGGCGGGCTGCAGGTGCGCGAAATCGCCAACGATACGTGGGTCGAGGCGCCGCCCGTCGAAGGCAGCTTCGTCGTGAACGTCGGCGATCTGCTCGCGCGCTGGACCAACGACCGCTTCCGCTCGACGCTGCATCGCGTGATCAATGCATCGGGGCGCGAGCGCTATTCGATCGCGACGTTCTACGATCCGACCTACGGCGCGCTCGTCGATCCGCGTGAGCTCGGCGCGAGCGACGCGCAAAGCAAATATCAGCCGGTCGCCGCGGGCGACTATATCCTCGGCCGCATCAACGATTCGATGGGCTACCGCAAGAAACTCGCCGCTACCGCACAGTAAGGACCACCTGCATGACAGAACCGAGCATCACCGACGACAAGACGACCCAGACCGCAACCCAGACCGCAACCGCAACCGCAACCGCAACCGCAACCGCACCGCTCGCGACGACACTCGAGGCCTTGCGCGCCGCGCTCGGCGTCGACGCGGTGCGCGTCGGCGAGCAGATCGGCGAACGCGCGCTCACGGACTGGACGCGCCACGAGCCGACGCGTCCGGCGGCGCTGCTGATGCCGCGCACGACCGACGAAGTATCGCGTGCGCTCGCGATCTGCCACGCCGCGCATCAGCCGGTGGTACCGCAAGGCGGTATGACCGGACTCGCGGGCGGCGCGATCGCGCGCGCCGACGATATCGCGTTGTCGCTCGAACGTCTGGCCGGCGTCGAAGAACTCGACACCGCGTCGGCCACACTGACCGTACGTGCCGGCACCACGTTACAGGCCGCGCAGGAAGCCGCCGAAGCCGCGGGCTTCGAACTCGCGCTCGATCTCGGCGCGCGCGGCTCATGCCAGATAGGCGGCAATCTCGCGACCAACGCGGGCGGCAATCGCGTGATCCAGTCCGGCACCGCGCGCGACCAGGTGCTCGGGCTCGAAGTGGTACTCGCCAATGGCGACGTGCTCAGTTCGCTCGGCAAGATGGTCAAGAACAACACCGGCTATGACCTGAAGCACTGGTTCATCGGTTCGGAGGGCACGCTCGGCGTGATCACGCGCGCGGTGCTGCGGCTGCATCCGCGACGTGCGGCGCGCCATACGGCGCTCGTCGCGCTCGACGATTACGATGCCGCGGTGAGCCTGTTGCGCCGTCTCGCGACTCGCTTCGGCAACGACATCGGCGCGTTCGAGATTATGTGGCCGGACTTCTACGATTTCGGCGTGAAGCTGACCGGCGCGCGCTCGCCGTTCGACGCCGCGCATCCGCTCTATGCGCTGATCGAACACGCGGGCTTCGATGCCGACGACGCAGGCGAACGTTTCGCCCAGGCGCTGACCGATGCGCTGCAAGCGGGCGCGCTGTGCGACGCGGTGATCGCGCAATCGGTCGCCGATGCGCGCGCGCTATGGGCGATTCGCGAATGCACCGCGGAGTTTCCGATCAAGCTCGATCCGATCAACTTCGACGTGAGTCTGCCGATCGGCGAGATCGGCACGTTCGTCGACCGTTGCCGCGCGGCGCTCGATCAGCGCTGGCCCGGCAACCGATCGTATTTTTTCGGGCATATCGGCGATTCGAATCTGCATCTGACCGTGGATGGTCATTCGATTCCGGGCGTCGAACATCACGCGGTCTATGCGTTCGTCTACGAGATGCTGAGGCCGTTGCGCGGGTCGGTGTCGGCGGAGCATGGCATCGGTTCGCTGAAGCGCGAGTTCCTGCCGATTTCGCGCTCGCCGGCCGAGCTTGCCGCGATGGTCGCGATCAAGCGTGCGCTCGATCCGCACGGCATTTTGAATCCGGGCAAGCTGTTCTGAGTTTCGATGAGAAGCAAATCAACGACTTCTCCCTCGCGTGCAAGTCCGCCATATTTTCACGATCAGCACATAAAGAACGATCGCCACAATCAGATCTATGGCCGTCATTGCGGCGATGTAAAGCAGTTCATAATCGGCCACTCCGAGCTTATCGGAGATTTCGATCAATATTTGCTGCTGCTCCAGCGTCATGGGTGATGGGTACGTGTGGACATATCGCACCGATAACAAAAACAAAGCCAAAAAAAGAAACAGCTGGCAAAGTCTACGGGCAAGTGTCGCCAATTGTCGTTACCTCGATCCATCCGTAAGCGTGTAGCCCTGAACTACCGGCCAGAACAGTCGGCGTATGCAGGAGCGCATGTCGAAGCCTGCTAAAGTCCGCGACGCTTTTCAGCGTGATACATCCGAATGAAACACCGTCGCCGCCAACCGGATGCAATCGGAAGTTACCGCGCTTGACGCCGTTCACCCAGGTCCAGTCATCGATTGTTCCGTCGTTCCGATAGAGGGCGAACCATTCGTCATGATGAGACGGATTTCCACGGGCAGCATTGTATGCATCCTTGATCAACGCCTGTAATCGCGATGCGATTCCGCCGGTCGGCCGCGCCACTATCCAATACTTCCCGGCTGGTAGAGGCCCCTTGCTCACGGCCGCTGTACATCCCCCGCGATTGCGGTAAATGCCGTCACCAGAGAAAGCCGGGAACGCCCCTACACCGGGCACTACTAGCGTCAAGGTCGGCGCGTTATCGACTACAAATTTCCCTTGTAGAGGCATGATCAGGATCGCTCCGTCCAACTGTTCGTGAACTGGATGTTGCCGTCGATATAGTGCCAAGTGATGCGCTCATACGATAACCCGACCGATTCGACATGGTTAAGTTGAGACATTGCAGCGATTTTGGCGTTCGCCATTCCAAGATTGATGCCGACCACCTTCACACCCTCCAGCAACATGACAAAATAGACTCTTTGCGCCTCGCCTTTACGAGAGGGTCGATACTAACGTATTAATCGCGCCTCGTGATTTTGAGATAATGGTCGAACAAATCCACGCAATATTGCGACACGCCGGCTTCTATCAAAATCTCTTGTTTTATGCCTGGCTTTATTGTCCGAATGCGTGGCGCATCGGCAATGCAGCCGTGTCAATGCGCATTCAGATAGCCGACGATCAACGGATAAACATCGACCGCCGCGTTCTTGCCGAAGATGCAGTCGATATGCCCATACCCCGGGATCAGATGCCGCTCGTACGGCTGCTCGGAAAAGCGCTCGCGCAGCAGGTCGTAAGTGCGCG
Source organism: Paraburkholderia sp. UCT31 (assembly GCF_014397655.1). Taxonomy (NCBI): domain Bacteria; kingdom Pseudomonadati; phylum Pseudomonadota; class Betaproteobacteria; order Burkholderiales; family Burkholderiaceae; genus Paraburkholderia; species Paraburkholderia sp. UCT31. The sequence continues at coordinate 57,268 of NZ_VZQP01000035.1, read as the reverse complement.
CGGTGCTGACCGGCAGATAGGTTTCGTTCTTCTCGCCGTGAATGAAGCCGATCGGCAAACGCATGCCCTCGAGTCCTTTCATGCCGTCCGCGCCGGTCAGATACACGTCGTCGCCGCGCGCATCGACGACCTGGCCCGCGCGCACCATCGTGGCCAGATGCTGGAACACGGCCATGTCGTGAATGCCGAACAGTTCCTGCAGGTTCGCATGCAGCGCCTCGTTCAGCTTGTCGTGCTCGTAGAGCAGGCCATACAGGAACGTCGCGCGATGACAGATCGGATTGCCGCAGCCCTCGCCGTGATCGAGCGGATAGAGACGCAGCGCTTCGTCGAACAGGTTCGCGGGCCACGAATCTTCCTGCGTATAGGCGGTGAGCTCGCGTATGCGCAGATGCTGCATCAGGTCGGGAATATGCAAGCCGGCCTTGATCCGTTGCAACGTGCCCGGCACCGGATGCGCGGACACCTGCGAAATCACCGCCGAGCGCACGCCGTCGAGTCCATGGAGAAGCGACATGCTGAGCGCGAGGCCGCCCAGGCAGTGGCCGAGTACCTGAATGTTCGGCGCGCCGGTCACTTCGCGAATCTTCGCGACGGCGGCGGGAATGTCCTCGCGCGCGACTTTGTCGACGTTGGTCGGCACGAGCACGCTCGGCAGTTCGATGCTGACGCGCAGATCGACGAGCCACACGTCGTAGCCCGACGCGTACAGATATTCGACGAGGTTGGTCGGTATCAGATCGGTCGAGAAGATGCGGCTCGATACGCCCGAGCCGTGGATCAGCAGGATCGGCTTCGCGGCTTTGCCCGCGGGCGGATCGCAGTAGCGCGTGAGCTTGAGCCGCGTGCGGTCGGGTGTGTCGAAGTACGTGACCTGCGGCGCCGGCGCGCGCAGCGTGCGTTTCGCGCGCGGCGGTATGTATGGATCGTAGAACTGCAGCGGCGCGGCCACGCCGCCGTATTCGGTGAACAGCACGCCCGCGAAGAACTTGCCGAACTTCAGCGTCCATTCGAGGCGCGTCTTCAGGTCGGGCGCGTGTGTGACTTCGAGCGTGCGCTGCTGCTTCAGGAAGTTTTCGGGCGTGATGATCAGCGTCGCGGTGCCGACGACGGGCGCATCGTCCTGCGCCGCGGCGCGAATCTCCGCATACAGCGTGTTGGTCTGCTCCCACAGGTTGATCGGCGACGTGCGCGTGATGATCTTCTTGCCGGTCAGATACCAGGTGTTGCCTTCGACCGCGTCGAGCGTCATCCGGTAGTTCATGTTGCGTTCGTCGACGTCGGATTCGTCGACGACGAACAGGTTGAAGGTGCCGTCGCTGATCGTCAGCGGTTGGGCGGACAGGGCGGGGCAGGTCAGGGTGCCGGCGGTGCGCGCGAGGTGATTCGGGTTGCTCAGCATGTCGGCGAGATCGTCGGACTCGACCGTCAGCGTGAATTCGATCGCGCTCTTCGCGGCTTCGCCCGCCACGCTGGGCGTGTAGGTGCCGACCATCGTCTCGGTGAAGCGCAGGCCGATCTTCTGTGCGGGCGGCGCGGCGGCGGTGCCCTTCGACATGTAGTCGATCGACCAGTCGTGCGCTTTGGCCAGTAGCGCGCAATTGCGCTCGGCGAGCGCGGAGATGGTCAGGAGCGGATTGACGCCGAGCGACATCGGCATCACCGCGCCGTCCATCACGTAGAGGCCGTCGTGCACCGCGACGCCGGCCGTGCTGCTGAACACGCGGCCCAGATGATCGACCACGCCATGCGCGGCGTCCTCGCCCATGCCGCAGCCGCCGAGCGGATGCACGGTGACGGTGTGCCGGCCGGCGATCTTCGTCGAAATCGGGTTGCGCAGATATTTGCCGCCGAGCGGTTTGGTCGCCTCGATCAGCACGTTCTCGATGCTCTGGAAGATCGGCTGGCGTCCCGCGTTTTTCCATTCGATGCGCGCACGGCCTTTGTCGCCGACCGTGATGCGGCCGCTTTCGTCGTCGTGCGCCATCACGAGGTAGCTTTGCGTGTGATTCATCGCACCGTGGTACGGGCCGCGGATCAGGCTTTCGAGCGCACGCGCGTCATAACTCATGCGCTCGAGCAGCGACGGGGCTCCAGCCGCATCCACGCCTTCGAGCGGCGCGACCGCGCCGAGCATGCCGACGAGCGCCTCGCCGACCGCACCGGCCAGCGAGCCTTCCTCGATCACATAGCCATCCCTGACGTTTTTCCCGTCGGCGCGATTGTCGATCAGGCCGGTGATGGTCGGCCCGACCGGCGGAATCTGCCCCGGCCTGTGCTCGCCCCAGCCGACGCCGTTGATCGTGTCCCCGGTGTTGTACGCGAAGGCGAGCACGTCGCCGTTGCCGGTGAAATGCTGGCCGAGCATCTCCGACATGCTCAAGCCCGCGTCGCGCGAGCGCAGCAGCAGCGCGGTCGAGCCGATCGTGCCCGCCGCGACGATGACGACATCGGCCAGTACGAACAGATCGGGGGCGTCGTAGCTTTCGCGGCCGAGCTTCACGAGCTGGAAGTTGACCTTCCATTGCTGCGTGTCGGGATCGCGCAGTACCGAATGCACGGCCGTGCCGGTGAAAATCTGCGCGCCGTGGGCGACCGCGTCGGGCAGATAGTTCATGTGGGTCGAATTCTTCGCGTCGTAGTTGCAACCGGAGTTGCAATCGCCGCAACCGACGCAGCGCTGCTGCTCGACGCCCGCCGCGTTCGGACCGTCCTTGAACGTGACCGTGATCGGCGGACGACTGAAGCGGTCGGCCATGCCGAGCGCCTGCGCCGATTTTTCGAGCGCCTGCAGCTTCGGCAGCGGCGGGAAGTCGTCGGGCACCGGCGACGGTGACAGCATTTTCCAGGCGAGTGCATAGCCGTCGTCGCGTCCGGCCTGGTCGGCGCGCAGCGCGGCCGGCCAGCGCGGGTCGTCCCACAGGCGCGGATCGGCCTTGAGCGCGACGTTCGCATTGATCAGAGACGTCCCGCCGAGCCCACAGCCCACCACCGCGTTGACGTCTTCATTTACGTGCACTTCGAGCAGCGCGAGCGGCGAACCGATCTGCGCCTCGGCCGTGTTGTACTGGATCTGCTCGGCGCCCTGCACGGGCGTACGCGGATACTCGCCGGCCATGAATTCGCGGCCGCGCTCGAGCACGCACACGCGACGGCCCGCGCGCGCCATACGGCTCGCGGCGATCGCGCCGCCGTAGCCCGAGCCGATCACGACCACCTCGTAATGCCGTTGCAGCGCCGTCGGCGCGCTCGATAAGCGGTTCATCAGGACCACCTCGTCTGGAATCGGATGCGGGGAACGGAAGCTCGACTTCGGAACAAAGACGGCGTGCTGCGGGAGCTTTTTTATCGTAGGCGGAATATCGGCGCAAAAAAAGCGCGCCGTGGAGGGCGCGCCGAAGTCGTAGCGTGCGACGTTCAGTGCGGCACGCCCGGCCGGCCGTTGCCGGGTGTACCCGGCCGTACGGGCATGCGCACTTATCGCGCTTCTTATGTGGCCTGTTGGTTATCCGAACTATTACGCGGCCACTTCATTGAATTCGCTATCGCTCGATTCCGCCGCGAGCAGATTCAGCGCAACCAGAATCGCCGCGCGATTGTCGACGTCGATCTCGATGCCGAGCGCGTCGGTGAGCCAGCGGCCGATCTTGGTGTTGGAAAATTCCTCGGCGCCGGCCGTCTTTTTCATGGTGACGCCGAGTTTGACGGCGCGATAGTGATAAGAGGGCACCCGATGCCGAGCCGCGACCGCCGAAAGCCCGCCTTTGCCTTCGGAGCACCAGCCGAGGCTGCCGGCCAGCACGATCCGCTCGGGTTCGTCGAGCCCTTCGATGAACTCGCGCGCCGCGCGCCGCACGCGCTGTTCGTCGAGGCCGTATTGCAGCAGCACGCTTTCCACCGGGTCTTCGAGCGCGTGCGCGTGCAGATCGATTTCCTGCGCGACGCCCTCGGTCTCCATCGACAGATTGCGCTGATGGCACGCGCTGCGCAGGCAGTCGATCAGATAGCGGCGGAAATACGCGCATACCGCGTAGCTGTTGGACGGTGCGCTGTCGGCGCGCGCGTTCGTTTCGGTGTGGCCGGGCGCAAGGCGCAACACCTTCGCGTAGATGAACTGAGCGACCAGTTCTTCCTTGTCCTCGCCGAGCGCCTGCAATTCGAGCGGGTGGTAGGTCCGCAACGCGCGCTTGACCAGTTCGACCATCGACACCATTTCGTCCGCTGAGAGCCGGGTGCGCCTGCGCCACAGATCGGGGAGGATCGCGTCGTCGAGTTGGCGGGCGAACTCGTAGCTCGGGACTGCGCCCATGGAAAACCTCCGTCGGTTGGCAGGGAGCGCGGCGAGCCGCGGCGCGTGGGCCGCGAGTCGAGGGAAGGTGGCTGAAATGCCGCGCTGAAACGTGAATGCAGTATGGTTCGCGGCAAGGCCTTCGCCTATATGGATTAAGTGTTAGCCGATGGGTAAACTGCCGGGTAAACCTTCTGGTGGATTCCTGACGATTCGTCTGAAGAGCGGGCATTCGCCGTAGAATAGACCGCGCGGGCGGCGCGTTCGGTCGCCCGATTCGACCCGCGGTTGCCACGAAGCGCCGGAGCGCCGCCGCTTCGTCAGTATTTCGTCTCAACGAAGTTGCCATGCCCGCGCGATGAAGCTGCGTGGGATCGGCGTAAGCGCTAAAGCGCTCACGCCGATCGACAGAGGAGACCGCCCCATGCGGGCCGACCCGATCCAGCGTGCCATCGACGAAGACCTCGTGCGCGTGCTCTACGCGCAGGATCCGATCGCGTTCTTTTCGCACTGGTTTTCGATCGCGGTGCTGGTGGCGATCTACTGGCCGCATGTGCCGGCCCCGCCGCTGTTTATCGCGTGCTTCGTTTTTTATGCGCTCGCCAATTGCGCGGGCCTGGCGCTGTGGATTTGCAACCGCCGCTATCCGCAGCTCGTCTCGCCGCGCGACTGGATCTATCTGCACGCGCTGCGCGGTGTGCTCCTCTATAGCGGGCCGGGCTTCGCGGTGTGGTTCGCGTTCCAGAGTCCGCAAACCGATCTGCCGTTATTGCATACCGTGATGCTGGTGACGCTCGCGGCCGGCGTGTTCATGTCGAATGGATTCGATCTCCTCAATTTTTCGACCTCGATTCCATTTCTGCTGCTGCCGTCGATCGTGCTGCATTTCGGCTCGCATACGTTCGATCGCACGATTCTCGCGATCGTGCTGGCGTTCTTCTTCTGCGCGATCAACGTCTACGCGATGAGCTATCGCAAGCTGTTTCGCCAGGTCGTGCAGGCGCGTGTCGATCAGCAATACCTCGCGGAATCGCTGGCCGCGCAAAAGCGCGTCGCCGAAGAAGCGAGCCTCGCGAAGACGCGCTTTTTCGCGGCGGCAAGCCACGATCTGCGTCAGCCGCTGCATGCGATCGGCCTGCTTGCGGCATCTCTGAACGATCCGGCGGCGACGTCCGCGCAGCACGCGAAGACGGCCGGGCACATCGTCTATAACGTCGAGGCGCTCAATCAGCTGTTCAACCAGGTGCTCGATCTCGCGCGGCTCGAAAGCGGCGTGACCCAGGTGATCCGGTTGCACTTCCGGCTCTCCGAGCTGTTCGAACGGGTCGGTAGCCAGTATCGTCCGCAGGCCGCGGCGAAGGGGCTCGCGCTGCGCATCGCGCCTACGACGATGGTCGTCTACGACGATCCGGTGCTGCTCGAACGCGTGTTGAGCAATCTGCTGTCGAACGCGGTGCGTTATACGGAGCAAGGCGCGATCTGGCTCGGCTTGCGGCGCGCGGGGCGACAGAAGGGCGGCTATATCGAGGTGCGCGATTCGGGCGTCGGCATGGCGCCGCAAGAGCACGAGCGGATTTTCGAGGAGTTTTACCAGGTCGAGAATCCGCAGCGCGACGCGCGTCAGGGGCATGGGCTCGGGCTGCCGACCGTCAGGCGGCTCGTCGGCCTGCTCGGCGGCGAGTTGCAGCTGCGCTCGGCGCCGGGGCGCGGCTCGGTGTTCCGCTTTGCGGTGCAGGCGGGTGACGCGAGCGGCATCGTCGCGAGTCTGAACGATTCGGTCGCGGGCGGCCCGGCCGCGCAGGGGCGGCGCGTGCTGTGCATCGACGACGAGCCGTCGATACTCGAAGGCCTCGCGAGTCTGCTCGAGCGCTGGGGCTGCGACGTGCGCGGCGCGCGCGACGAAGCCGGCGCGCTCGCCGCGCTCGCGGACGGCTTCGTGCCCGACGCGGTGCTGTGCGACTACCAGCTCGCCAATCACCGCACCGGCGCGCAGGCGCTCAGCGCGATACGGGGCGTGCTTGCGCGGGAGGGGCACGGCAATGTGGTGACGCTGCTGATCACCGGCGATATGGCGTCGGCGGAGCTGACGGCGCTCGCGTTGCAGGGGATTCCGGTGCTGCACAAGCCGGTGACGCCGGCGCGGTTGCGGCGCACGCTGGAAATGCTGTGGCAGCAGGCGGAGCTCGATCAGGGGCGGCCGGCGGGTGCAGTGGTGTTGGGGGGCGGAGCGCCGGACGACCCACCGCCGTCGCCCGCCGCGGCCGGCTCGCCGCAAGCCGAAGCGGGCTCAGGGGCGCAAAGCGAAACGCAGCCTTAGAGGCTGGAAACCAAGACGGGTTGGGCTTGCGGCGCAGCACAAAGCGCTACAACGTCTTCCCGGCCTCCAGCCATCCATTGATTACGGCGATCGCCGTCGACCGGTTATGCACACCAAGCGCCCGAAAGATCACCGACAGATGCACCTTCACCGTGCCTTCGGCGACGCCGAGATCGCGCGCGATCATCTTGTTGGTCCAGCCGCGATGCACGAGCCGCATGATGTCCTGCTGACGTGGTGACAGGTTCTCCAGCAGATGCTGCTGATGCGGCTGCAGCGACGGTACCTGCGTGACCGGTTCGAGCTGCGGGACGGTGCCGGGGCCCGGCCCGCGGACGGCTTGCGCGGCGGCGCCCGGGGCCGGCACACGTGCCGATCCATCCGCATCGGTGCCCGCGCAGCCGGCCGCCCGCGTCTCGCGCGAGCCGAGCAGACTCAGCGCCTCCATCGGCACATAGGCACCGCCGGACAGCACCAGTTCGATCGCCTTCAGCATCACGCTGGCGGGCTGGCGCTTGGGGACGAAGCCGAGCGCGCCGGCCGCGAGCACCGCGCGCATCTCGTCGGGCGATTCCTCGGCGGACAGCACCACCACCGGCAGCGCCGGATTCGCCTTCAGCAGCGTTTCGAGCGACGTCGCGCCGCTCATGCCCGGCATATGCAGATCGACGATCGCCAGATCGTGATTCGCGTCGGGGCGCGCGGCGGTCGCAAGGGTTTCCCAACTGTCGGCTTCGTCGAACTGGGCGTCGGGATCGAAGCCGCGCAGCATGCCTTTGACGCCTTGCCGGATCAGTTCATGGTCGTCGGCTACAAGAAACTTCATAATGTCTCCGCGAGTCGAGCCTGTCCGTTGAGGGCTGCCGCCGTTGCGCATGCCGCAGTTGCAGGCTGCGCAGTTGCGCTGCGACGCGCGTGGCCGGCTGCCGGAATCGTTCGATGCGCTTCGTGATGTTAAGGCAGGTCTCCCGCGCATAGGTTCCGGCTTGCTACGTAGACGAGCCGCGCGCCCCGTTTTTGAAGCGCTGACGCGCACGATCCGGAAGGTTATGCCCGCCGGATCGACACGGGTTCGCGCGCCGCTATCTGACCGCGAACAGCGTCGCATTCATCAGAAGCTTGAAGGCGAAGCCGAGCGACATCGCCGCGGTCACGCCGAAGCACCATAGCGCGATGAACCAGAGCCAGCCCGGCAGTTTGCGGCTGGGCGTTGCGGCAGTGGCGGTGGGAGCCGACGCACTGGCACCCCGCGTTTCAGTGATAGTGATGTTGGTCGCCATGACGCACCTTGCCTCGAAAGACCCAGTAACCCATCGTCGTATAGGCGACGATGATCGGCAGGATCACCGCCGCGCCGGCCAGCGTGAACGTCTGGCTCGAGCGTGGCGCGGCGGCTTCCCATAGCGTGATGCTCGACGGAATCGCATACGGCCACAGACTCACGAGCAGCCCGAGATAGCCGAGCAGCACGAGCGCCAGCGCGAGCGCGAACGGCGTGTTGTGATGGCGCGCGCGCACCGCGCGATGCATGAAAAACGCGCAGATCGCGACGAGGAACGGCACCGGCAGCAGACGGTAGAAGATCCCGTCATGGAACCAGCGTTGCGCGATGCCCGCATCCATCAGCGGTGTCCACAGGCTCACAAGCGCGATGAAGCCGAGCAGCACCAGCGTCAGCGGCCAGACCACGCGATGCAGCCGTCGCTGCAGATCGCCCTCGGTCTTCGCGATGAGCCAGCAGCAGCCGAGCAGCGCGTAGGTCACGACGAGTCCGAGGCCCGTCAGCAGGCTGAACGGCGTGAGCCAGCCGAACGCGTTGCCGGCATAGGCGCCATCGGCGACCGGAATGCCTTGCAGGAACGCGCCGAGCACGATGCCCTGGAAGAACGCTGCGCCCGCCGAGCCGCCGATGAATGCGAGGTCCCACAGATGCTTCGTGCGCCGCGACTTCGCGCGGATCTCGAACGACACGCCGCGAAAGATCAGGCACACGAGCATGAACACGAGCGGCAGATAGAGCGCCGACAGCACGGTCGAGTAGACGACCGGAAACACCGCGAACAGCGCGGCGCCGCCGAGCACGAGCCAGGTTTCGTTGCCGTCCCACACTGGCGCGACCGTGTTCATCATCAGGTCGCGTTCCTTTTCGTCGGGGAAGAACGGAAAGACGATGCCGATGCCGAGGTCGAAGCCGTCCAGCACTACGTACATGAAAAGGCCCAGCGCGATGATCGCGGCCCATACGACGGTTACGTCCATTTTTTCTTTCTCTCGAAGCGTAGGTTAGACGGCGTCGATCATCTGATCGGCGGCGGACAGCGGGCGGCGCGCGGTCTGCGCGGGCGTCGGCTGCGGCGGGCCGTGAGGCACGTCGTGCGACTTGGCGCCAGGCAGCGCAGGACCGGAGCGCATCAGCTTCAGCATGTAGTAGATGCCAGTGCCGAACACGAGGAAGTAGACGGCCACGAACGTCATCAGCGACAAACCAACCTGCTGCGTGGTCAGCGGCGACACCGCCTGCGACGTGCGCATCACGCCGTACACGACCCACGGTTGACGGCCCGCTTCGGTGGTGACCCAGCCGGCCAGCAGCGTGATGAAGCCGCTCGGCCCCATCGCGACGCACAGCCGCTGGAACCACTTCGCTTCGAACAGGCGCCCGCGCCGGCGCAGCACCCAGGCCGCGATCGACATCGCGATCATCAGCACGCCGAGGCCGGCCATGATGCGGAAGCTCCAGAACACGACGGTCGAATCCGGCCGGTCCTGAGGCGGAAATTCCTTCAGACCGCGGATTTCGCCGTCCCAGCTATGCGTGAGGATCAGGCTGCCGAGGTGCGGCACCGATACCGCGTAGCGCGTGGTCTCCGCCTTCATGTCGGGGATGCCGAACAGGTTCAGCGCGGTGCCGCCTTTTTCGGTATCCCACAAGCCTTCGATCGCCGCGATCTTCGCCGGCTGATACTTGCGCGTATTGAGGCCGTGCTGATCGCCGACGAATGCCTGGATAGGCGTAAGGATCAACAGCAGCCACAGCGCCATCGAGAACATCTTCTTGACGGCGGGATCGCGCCGGCCGCGCAGCAGATGCCACGCGCCGACCGCCGCGACCACCAGCCCCGCGACGATGAACGCCGCGAGCGCCATATGCGCGAGCCGGTAGGGGAACGACGGATTGAAGATGATCTTGAACCAGTCGAGCGGCACGACATGGCCGTCGACGACCTCGAAGCCCTGCGGGGTCTGCATCCAGCTATTGGACGCGAGAATCCAGAAGGTCGAGATCAGCGTGCCGATCGCGACCATCAGCGTTGCGCCGAAGTGCGCCCGCGGACTCACGCGCTGCCAGCCGAACAGCATGATGCCGAGGAAGCCCGCTTCGAGAAAGAATGCGGTCATCACCTCGTACATCAGCAGCGGACCGGTGATCGGCCCGGCGAAACTCGAGAAGCCCGACCAGTTGGTGCCGAACTGATAGCTCATCACGACGCCGGAGACGACGCCCATGCCGAAGGCCACCGCGAAGATCTTCGACCAGAACAGACAAAGATCTTTGTAGTAGGCCTTGCCGGTTTTCAGCCAACGCCATTCGAGAACGGCGATGAAACTGGCGAGACCGATGCTGAGCGCGGGGAAAACGATGTGAAAAGAAACGGTGAACGCGAATTGAATGCGCGCGAGATCGAATGCCGATAGTGCGGAGTTCATGATCCTGTTGTGCGTGATGGCCGCGTGAGCGGACTTACGCGCGTCGACCGATGTCGGTGCGCTCTGCGCTGGGCAGATGGCGCAAGAGTAGGGGATCGAAACAAAATGTGCTGCGATGCGATGTGCGTCAAAAAACCGCCTTGTTTTATGCGAAATACGCTTATCGATGAGGCAAGCCGTTGTTGAATATCAAGTTTCTTTTGGCGGCTGATACGTGGCCGTGTGTGCCTCGTCGCGTGAGCTGCGTCAATCGACCGCGCTGCAGCAATGCGTTTCGCGCAGCCTTGCGCGGCAAGGTCGCGGGCGGTGTCTGTCGCCAGCCGACAATCGATCCATCCAAACCGACTTCGTCGGTGGGCGTGCTGGTCAGGCGATTTTTTTACTTCTACGATGCACGCTGCCGCGTGGCCGTTTCAGCGATTTCTCTTCAGTATTCGTTGCGCATTATCCGTTCGCCATTCGTTTGGTGTTGATGTTATTTCGCGGCGGAATTTCTCAATAGGTCATGACTCATTGCCGCATTCGCACGGCGTTCTGTCATGCGTCGCGCGCATACTTCGTGAGCAGCGTCCGCTTCATCCACCTGCCGGCGACGGCAGACTTCATCGACAAGGAGTCAGCAGATGAGCACGATCAGAACGAAAGACGGTACCTCGATTTTCTACAAGGACTGGGGCCATGGCCGCCCGGTCGTGTTTTCGCACGGCTGGCCGCTGACCGCCGATGCGTGGGATGCGCAGATGCTGTTTCTCGGCAGCAAGGGCTTTCGCGTGATCGCGCACGACCGGCGCGGTCACGGCCGCTCGGAGCAGCCGTGGGACGGCAACGAGATGGACACCTACGCCGACGATCTCGCCGCGCTGATCGAACATCTCGATCTGCAGGACGCGACGCTGGTCGGCCATTCGACAGGCGGTGGCGAAGTTGCGCATTACATCGGCCGGCATGGCACGGGACGCGTCGCGAAGGCTGTGCTGATCGGCGCGGTGCCGCCGCTGATGCTGAAGACCGCCGATAATCCGCTCGGCCTGCCGATCGACGTGTTCGACGGCATCCGCAAGGGCGTCGCGGACGATCGCTCGCAGTTCTTCAAGGATCTGGCCGTGCCGTTCTACGGCTACAACCGGGAGGGCGCGAAGGTGTCGCAGGGCGTGATCGATTCATTCTGGCGCCAGGGCATGGCCGGTTCGATCAAGGGGCTCTATGACTGCATCGAGCAGTTCTCCGAAGTCGACTACACCGAAGATCTGAAGAAGATCGACGTGCCGACCCTGGTGCTGCACGGCGACGACGACCAGATCGTGCCGATCGACGCAGCCGGCCGACGCACCGCGGAGATCGTCAAGAACGCAACGCTGAAGGTTTATCCGGGCGGCCAGCACGGCATGTGCACGGTGGAGGCCGACAAGGTCAATGCCGATCTGCTCGAATTCATCGGCGCCTGAGCGAACGTAACGATGTGATCTGTTGAGGGCGCGGGCGGCATACGGACGCCGCTCGCGTCGGACGCCACGCGCCCGCTGGCGTCGGGTAAATCCACTCCTGGACCAAAATCCACTTCAAGTTATACGATGTCGCACGAACGCGACGTTCCTATGCCTTTGTTTTTTAAAGAGGTACGAAACCGCCGCGCAGTATTTTAAGGGTAAATGCGGAGTTGAAATCCGCTTGTCCATCGTCGATAGTACGTTATCGTACAACTTGAGTGTGTTATGCGACGCGCGCAGCGCGATTCGCCGGCCGCTCAGATCCTCTGTCTGTTCTCTGAAGACCTCGCGCGCGGCGCAGTAAAAGGAACCCCTATGAAGAAGATTGCCCTGAGTGGCGCCGGCGGCCAGCTCGGCTCCGTGGTACGTGCTGAATTCGTCGCGCGTGGCGTGCCGTTGCGCTCGGCCGCGGGCTCCAAAGTACTGACGCCGCTCGTCGACGGCGAAGACGTGATGAACGGCGACCTGCGCGATCCGGCGGTGGTCGACCGTCTGCTGAACGGCGTGGACGTGCTCATCCATTTCGCCGGCACGAGCGTCGAGCGCCCGCTGCCCGAGATCATCGAGAACAACCTGCGCGGCCTCGTCGAAGTCTACGAAGGCGCGCGCCGCAACGGCGTGGAGCGCATCGTGTTCGCGAGCTCGAACCACGCGATCGGCATGTACCCGGTCACCGAGCATCTGAGCCTCGACTGTGAACTGCGCCCGGACGGCTTCTACGGCCTGTCGAAGGTGTGGGGCGAAGCGCTCGCGCGCATGTACTGGGACAAGCACGGCATCGAAAGCGTGTGCGTGCGGATCGGCAGCTGCCTCGAGCGTCCGACCGAGCAGCGCCATCTGAGCACCTGGTTCGGCCACAAGGACCTGATGCATTTCCTCGAGCGCTGCATCGAAGCGGAACACGTCGGCTTCCTGACCATCTGGGGCGTGTCGGCCAATACGCGCAGCTGGTGGGACAACAGCGGCGCCGCGCGCCTTGGCTACGAGCCGAAGCAGAACGCCGAGGACTACGCGCAAGACATCCTGTCGCGCCCGAATCCGCTCGATGAGCTGTGCCAGCGCTACCAGGGCGGTAGCTTCGTCGGCATCGACTATTCGCGCAAGGCTTAAGTCCCGTTCGGTTTGACGGGCATTGCATCGAGGAGTGGCAGCAATGAAGATCAAGGGTATTCGCTGGGGGATGGTCGCGCTGGTCGCGGCCGGCCTGATCATCAATTACCTGGCGCGTAACACGTTGTCGGTTGCGGCTCCGACGATGATGAAGGAGCTGAACATCACGACCGAGCAGTATTCGCACGTGGTCGTGGCGTGGCAGCTCTGCTATGCGTTCATGCAGCCGGTCGCCGGTTTCGTGCTCGACACGATCGGCACCAAGGTCGGCTTCGCGGTGTTCGCGCTGGCGTGGTCGGTGGCGTGCGCGGCGGCGGCATGGGCGACGGGATGGCGTAGCCTCGCCGTGTTCCGCGGTATCCTGGGTCTCGCCGAATCGGCCGGGATTCCGGCTGGCGTGAAGGCGACCAGCGAGTGGTTCCCGGCGAAAGAGCGGTCGGTTGCGATCGGCTGGTTCAACATTGGCTCGTCGATTGGCGCGCTGCTTGCGCCGCCGCTCGTCGTGTGGGCACTGTTTCACGGCCGCTGGCAACTCGCGTTCGTGATCGTCGGCGCGGCGGGTATCGTATGGAGCGTGCTGTGGATGATCATCTACAAGCATCCGCGCAACCAGAAGCTGCTGGGCAACGCGGAGCGCGACTACATTCTGAGCGGCCAGGAAGCGAAGCATCACGATGACATCAACACGCCGAAGCGCAACTGGCGCGCGATGCTGGCGAGCCGCGATTTCTGGGCGATCGGTATTCCGCGAATTCTGTCCGAGCCGGCCTGGCAAACGTTCAACGCGTGGATTCCGTTGTACATGATGACCGAGCGTCACATGAACCTGAAGGAAGTCGCGATGTTCGCGTGGATGCCGTTCCTCGCCGCCGACATCGGCTGCGTGCTCGGCGGTTATCTGAGCCCGCTGTTCCACAAGTACGCGAAGGTGTCGCTGTTCACGTCGCGCAAGATGGTGTTCGTGGTCGGTGCGCTGTTCATGATCGGGCCGGCGTGCGTCGGTCTCGTCGAGAGCCCGTACATGGCGGTGGCGCTGCTGTGCGTCGGCGGCTTCGCGCACCAGACGTTGTCGGGCGCACTGTACGCGATCACCTCGGACATGTTCGGCAAGCACGAGGTCGCGACCGCGACGGGCATGGGCGGCATGGCTGGATATCTGGGCGCCGCGGCGTTCACCGCGCTGTTCGGTGTGCTCGTCACGCAGATCGGCTATAGCCCGCTGTTCGTCGTGCTGGCGGTGTTCGATCTGATCGCCGCGGTCGTGGTCTGCCTGATGGCCAGGAGTTCGGAAAAGATGCCGGAGCCGAAGTGGGCGTCGGCCGGTGCGGCGACGGCGAAGTAAGGCGAAGTGCGGTCGGCTTTAGTGGGCCAATGTTGTGAAAGAAGCGGCGCCCATGAGTGGGCGCCGTTTTTTTGTCGGTTTTGCGGCCGTTTGCAGGATGGCGCTGTTGCGCCGTGAGCGTTGCAGCCGGCAAGCAGATTAGTCGCCCAGCAGACGTTTTAATTCGTCAAAGAAGGATGCGGTAGTGTATCCCCACAATTTCGGATGGAAATTAAATCCATAATCTTCGTAAAACTTTTGGTCAAGATTTTCGCCTGCTTCTTTTTTATATTTATCTATTTCGCGTAGCGTCTCTGCAATTTCTTCTGTAGAACTGTCTCCCTTGAAGCATGATACAACCTGCTCCAGAGTGTCACCCCAGAGATCGCTATCTTGGTTGAGATATCCCCCGAACAGGACATAGAACTGGGGATATGATTCTTCGTTCATCATTTCAGTAGATAAGACGTCAAAATGTAATATGGCATTCCATTGTATTTCTCATATTTCAAGACAGCCTGAACCGTACTCATACCCTTTACTTGCCCGGTTTCTCGGATAATTCCATAGCCTACAGTTTTTCCAACGTTATGGAATAGAGTTAAAACATGTCTCGGATTTGATTGAGCCCAATTCCTGATTTTCAGTGTGTTGGATTCCATGGCATTGGAGATCGCCCATTCCGCCGTCGGTAAATCCCGAAACGACGATACTACTTCTCTTTTTGGTTCCAGGCGCAGCCGCTCGCGCAATTGCGCCTCAGTCCGCCCGACATGCTTTTCGATTGTATGCCCGCCGATCCGGCTACCGTCCTTTGCTTCGTGCTCCATCAGTCTGATCCGGCCCATCACGATCCGCGAAGTCCGTATAGCCTTGACCGAACTAGCGAAGCCAAACGGCACGACCATATCGAGCCACAGACCGATATTGTTCGCCATATCGGGACTGGCCTTCATCGCCTCGGCAAGTTTCGTCGTGCCCTGCTGGGTCAGCGTCGCCGTATCTCGCGCCGTCCAGATCTGACGCAAGCCAGCGGCCGCTGTGTCCGAGCCGTGTACGCCGAACACAACGCATCCGGCCTTGCTTGCCATGGTCGGCTCCGGCATCACACACAGCGCGCCGGCCCCGACCATTTCCAGCAGACCGCCGACAAGTTGCAATCCGCCCCATAGCCGGTTGGAAAGCATTTCGCTCTGGCTGATCGATTGGCGCGTTAGCACCGCCGCCAGTTGTGGCCCACTGAGTACGACGCGCACGCCATCCGAATCCTGGTTATATGACACTCCGGACTCCTCTGTCGTTGTTGGGGCTATCAAGCTAACAGCCGGGTGCAGAGCGAGGGAATGGGCGAAGGATGATTCTTGTGCCAGCCCGTGCGTCCCGATGGTTCGCTCGATCGGACGTTAGTTGGATTGGATGGCGCAAGGGCATGGGGCGAATGCCATGGCAGCCCGGCCACTACCCACGCCGTACGCTTTGACAGCCGCAAGAGGGGCGCGTAGCTCGCAATAAAATTGCGAAAGCATCGGCCGTTAATGAGGAGACGAAAGGTCGCGAGCTATGCTCACGCGTTGATGGTCATACGCTGGTTAGAAGCGCTGGATCAGGCGGCAATTCAGAGCGATGCCGCGGCGGAAGCCGTAATGGTCGACCGCGAGAAGAGCATCGCTCCCGATCAGACGACGAATTGCGATCGAGCCGGCCATCGGTCACATGCGGACAGACGGAAAACCCGATCGCGACTGTGAAGTGGCGCCGCGCAACAGCGCGCTTACGCGCTCTTCTGACCGATCTCGTGATTCGCGAGCACTTCGAGCGCGCGCACCATCGCCGAGTGGTCCCACGCCTTGCCGCCGTGCGCGACGCACGCGTTGAACAGCGCCTGGCAGGTGGCGGTGTTCGGCAGCGACACGCCGAGCGCCTGCGCGGTCGATAGCGCGAGGTTCAGGTCCTTCTGGTGCAGTTCGATGCGGAAGCCCGGATCGAACGTGCGCCTGGTCATGCGCTCGCCATGCACTTCGAGAATGCGCGACGATGCGAAGCCGCCCATCAGCGCCTCACGCACGCGCGCCGCATCGACACCCGCCTTCGACGCGAGCAGCAGCGCTTCCCCGACCGCCTCGATGGTCGCCGCGACGATCACCTGGTTGGCGACCTTGCACACCTGGCCCGCGCCGACCGCGCCGATCAGCGTGACGTTCTTGCCCATCATGTCGAACAGGGGCTTCACGCTGTCGAACGTGGCCTGTTCGCCCCCGACCATGATGGTCAGCGAGCCGGCCTTCGCGCCGACTTCGCCACCGGACACCGGCGCGTCGAGATAATCGGCACCGGATTCGCGCACGCGCGCCGCGAAATCGCGGGTCGCCATCGGCGAGATCGAGCTCATGTCGACGACCGTCTGGCCGGCGCGCAGCGCGCTCGCGAGGCCGTTCTCGCCGAACAGCACGCGTTCGACGTCCGGCGTGTCAGGCACCATGATGAAGATCACGTCCGCGTTGGCGGCGACCGCGGCGGGGTTGTCGCATGCGAGGGCGCCGGCCTGCGTGAGCTCGGCGGGCACGCCGCTACGCGTAAAGGCGGCGAGCGACACGCCGTTTTTCAGAAGGTTGGCGGCCATGGGCTTGCCCATGATGCCGAGTCCGATAAAGCCTGCTTTTTGCATGGAATGCTCCGAAGATGTCGTGGCGGCCGCGTTCAAGCCTCGCCCGCCGGTTTCTGCATGAAGTGTTTCTGTGCCGCCTGCGCGGCGCCCTTGAGCAACCCGAGATCCGCGCAGACCGCGACGACGCGCGCGCCCATCGACAGATACCGTTCCGCGTCGGCCTGCAGCGGCGCGAGAATGCCGCTCGACTTGCCGGCCGCCTGCGCGCGCGCGAACACATGCGCGATCGTCTGCTGCACGTCCGGATGGCTCGCATTGCCGAGGTGGCCATACGACGCTGCGAGGTCGGACGGACCGATGAAGACCGCGTCGATGCCGTCCACCGCGAGGATGCTGTCGATATTCTCGACCGCCTTGCGGCTTTCGATCTGCGGGATTACGCAGACGTTGTCGTTGGCGATCGCGAAGTAGTCGGACACGGTGCCGTAGCGATTGCCGCGATGGCCGACCGACACGCCGCGAACGCCCTGCGGCGGATAGCGTGTCGACGCGACCGCGCGGGCGGCGTCGTCGGCGCTGTCGACGAAGGGCACGAGGAAGTTCGAGCAGCCACTGTCGAGAAAACGTTTGATCACGACGCTGTCGTTGGCCGGTGGTCGGACGACCGGTGCGCTGCCGCTGTCCTTGAGCGCCATCAACTGCGGGATCAGCGTGAGCACGTCGTTGGGCGCGTGTTCGGCGTCCAGCAGGATCCAGTCGAAGCCGACCGTGCCCAGCAGTTCAGTGGCGATCGGGCTGGCGAGCGACGCCCAGCAGCCGATCTGGGTTTTTCCCTCGCGCACCGCGCGCCGGAAGCGGTTGGGCAGGGATTCGTAAGGCGTGACGGCGGGCATGCGGTGTCTCCTCGAACTGCGATGGATCGGGAAAAGCTGCGACAATGCTAAACCGCGAAATGCGAGTTATAAGTCGTCGTATGACAAGCTGCAGACTAGCACCGTACGGCCCGGTTGTAATGGGCGAGTATACCCGTATGCCCCTGTCAGACAAGCGTTTCGGGTTGCATAGGGCCCCCGCGATGTTGTAGGATGACCTATATCTTTAGCCTTCATTAAAGGAAAGTCAAAAATGCCTATTACCGGCGAAATGCTGATCGGTCGCAAAGCCGTGCGCGGCGAAGAAAGACCGCTGCGCGCGTTCAATCCTGCCACGGGTTCCGAGATTGCCGAGCCGGTGTTCGGCAGCGGCACCGTCGAGAACGTCGAGCACGCCTGCGCGCTCGCGCAACAGGCGTTCGACGCCTACCGTCAACTGCCGCTCGCAGTGCGCGCCGAGTTCCTGGACCGTATCGCCGACGGCATCACCGCGCTCGGCGACGAGCTGATCGAGCGCGCGCAGGCTGAATCGGGACTGCCGAAGGCGCGTCTGGAAGGCGAGCGCGGCCGCACCACCGGCCAGTTGAAGCTGTTCGCGCAGACCGTGCGCGCGGGCCAGTGGCTCAACGCTACGCTCGATTCGCCGCTGCCGGAGCGCAAGCCGCTGCCGCGCTCGGATCTGCGCATGCAGAAGATCGCGCTCGGTCCGGTCGCGGTGTTCGGCGCGAGCAACTTCCCGCTCGCGTTCTCGGTAGCGGGTGGCGACACCGCCGCGGCGCTGGCTGCTGGCTGCCCGGTCGTCGTGAAGGCGCATCGCGCTCACCTCGGCACGTCGGAGCTGGTCGGTCGCGTGATCCAGCGCGTCGCGCAGGAAATGGATCTGCCCGAAGGCGTGTTCTCGATGATCGTCGGCGCGGGTAACTCGGTCGGCGAGGCGCTGGTTGCGCACCCGGCCATCAAGGCGGTCGGCTTCACCGGTTCGCGCGCGGGCGGCACTTCGCTGATGCGCGTCGCGGCGGCGCGTCCGGAGCCGATCCCGGTGTACGCGGAAATGAGCAGCATCAACCCGCTGTTCCTGCTGCCCAACGCTCTTGCGGCACGCGGCGACGGCATCGCGCGCGGTTTCGTCGACTCGCTCGTGCTCGGCGCGGGCCAGTTCTGCACCAACCCGGGCCTCGCCATCGCGATCGACAGCGACGCGCTGAAGGGCTTCGTCGCGACGGCATCGGAAGCGCTCGCGGCGAAGCCGGCGCAGACCATGCTGACCTCGGGCATTCACGCCGCGTATGAGGACGGCGCAGGCAAGCTGGCCGCAACGAAGGGCGTCGAAGTCGTGGCACGCGGCGTCGCCGCGACCGGCCCGACCCAGGCTTGCGCGGCGCTGTTCGTGACCGACGCGCAGACGTTCCTCGCGAACCCGGCACTCGAAGACGAAGTGTTCGGCCCGGTGTCGACGATCATCCGCTGCAAGGACGAGCAGGAAATGCTGAAGGTCGCCGAACACTTCGCGGGCCAGCTGACCGCGACGCTGCAGATGGACAGCGCCGACGTGGCCGCTGCGAAGAAGCTGGTGCCGATTCTCGAGCGCAAGGCCGGCCGGATTCTGGTCAACGGCTTTCCGACCGGCGTCGAAGTGTGCCACGCGATGGTCCACGGCGGCCCGTTCCCGGCAACGTCGGATAGCCGGGCGACCTCGGTCGGCACCACGTCGATCGACCGCTTCCTGCGCCCGGTCTGTTACCAGGACTTCCCGGCCGAGCTGCTGCCGGAAACGCTGGCTGACAGCAATTCGCTGGAACTGTGGCGTCGTCGCGATGGCGAACTCACGCGCGGTTAATCGCGTGACGCCGTCCTGAACGGATGCGCGCCCGGGCCGGTCGGCCGGGCGCGGATCGAAGGGAAGGGCGGACGCAATCGCAAGGTAAAAAAATGGCCGGGATCTCCCGGCCATTTTTTTCTCCCGCGAGCTTGGTGAGAATCAGCTGTTCGCTTCGCTCACTTCATTCGCGCGACGCAGCCGCTCGCGGCTATTCGACAGATGCATGCGCATCGCGGCGCGTGCGCCTTCGGCGTCGTGCCGGCTGATCGCCTCGAGGATGCTTTCATGCTCGAGGTTCACGAGCGACAGATACGCATCAGGATCGGCGCGCGCGATGCCGGCCGAGTCGAGCCGGTTGCGCGGAATCAGCGCGCTGCCCATTTGCGACAGGATGTCGACGAAATAGCGGTTGCCGGTTGCGCGTGCGACCGAGATGTGGAACTGCAGGTCGGCCTGCACGCTGTCGAGCCCGTTGTGGCGCGTGGCCTCGATCGCGTCGAGCGCGGTGCGCATGCGCGCGAGGTCGTCCGGCTTCGCGCGTTGCGCGGCGAGACCGGCGCATTCGGTTTCGAGGCTGATACGCAGCTCCAGAATGCACAGCACGTCGCGCAGCGTGGTGGCGGGCACCATGTCGATGCCGAGCTTTTCGCGTTGCGGCTCGAGCACGAAGCTGCCGATGCCGTGCCGCGTCTCGATGACCTTGCCTGCCTGCAGGCGCGAGATCGCCTCGCGAATCACCGTGCGGCTCACGCTGAGTGTGCTCATCAGCTGCGATTCGGTGGGGAGTTTGTCGCCCGGCTTCAGCAAGTTGGCCGTGATCTGCTCGGTGACGTAGTTGACGACGAACTCGGCAAGATTGCGAGCGCGTCGTGGCGGTGCCGCGGATGCTAGTGGTGTAGCCATCGAAAACGCTCCTTGTTTGAAAGATCGCTGGGAATCGTGCATTTTTATTATATCGTCGTCTGACGACTGATTATATAAGGCCGGATCGTTTCCGGCGCAAACGTCACGTATATCGGCGCAGGCCCGAAGTTTGGCGCCTCGGCGCGGATAAATCGCGCGAGGCGCCGGGCCGGTCGGCCGGAAGTACGATAACCGCGACGATAACCAAGCCTATAACGGGCTCACGCCGGGCGCAACTCGACCCGCCGGATATCCTTGACGATCACCAGATAGCTGATCACGGTCAGCAGCGCGCTCGCGCCGACGAACACCAGCGCGCCATTGAACGAGCCCGTGCGGGCGACGAGATAGCCGATCACGATCGGTGTCACGATGCCGGCGATGTTGCCGAACATGTTGAAGATCGCGCCGGACAAGCCGAGTGCTTCCTTCGGCGAGGTATCGGCGACGACCGCCCAGCCGAGCGCGCCGATGCCCTTGCCGAAGAACGCGAGCGACATCAGCGCGACGACGACCCAGTCGGTCGACACGTAGTTGCAGCCGATGATGCAGGTCGACAGCAGCATGCCGCCGACGATCGGCACCTTGCGCGCGACGGTCAGCGAACAGCCGCGGCGGATCATTCCGTCCGACAGCACGCCGCCGAGCACCCCGCCGAGAAAGCCGCAGATCGCCGGCAGCGAGGCCACGAGGCCCGCGTGCAGGATCGTCATGCCGCGCGCCTGCACGAGGTAGATCGGAAACCATGTCAGGAAGAAGTAGGTCAGCACGTTGATGCAGTACTGCGCGAGATAGACGCCGAGCAGCATGCGGTTGCTGAGCAACTGACGCACGAGCGTCCAGCCGCCGGCCTTCGAAACATCGTCCGGGCGCGTCTTGCGCGCACCGCTGACGAGCCCGCCACCTTGCTCGATGTACTCGAGCTCGGCGCGCGACACGCGCGGATGGTCGACGGGATTCTTCATGACCTTCAGCCACGTCAGCGCGAGCAGCAGCCCGGCCACGCCCATTACGACGTAGACCATTTCCCACCCGAACGCGTGCGTGAGCCACGCCATCAGCGGCGTGAACACGACCGCGGCGAAGTATTGCGCGGCGTTGAAGATCGCCGACGCGGTGCCGCGCTCGTTGGTCGGGAACCAGCTCGCGACGACCTTCGCGTTCGCCGGGAACGCCGGCGACTCGGCCGCGCCCATCACGAAGCGCAGCGCGAACAGGCCGGTAATCGCCGCACCGGCGCTGCCGAGCAGGCCGACCGAGCTCTGCAGCAGCGTGAACAGCGACCACGAGAAGATGCTCGCCGCGTACACGCGGCGTGCGCCGAAACGGTCGAGCAGCCAGCCGGCCGGCAGTTGCGACAGCACGTAAGCCCAGCTGAATGCGGAAAAGATATAGCCCATGCGGATCGCGTCGAGGCTGAACGCGGTGCGCATTGCGGAACCGGTGACGGACAGCGTCGCGCGGTCGGCGTAGTTGAGGGTGGTGATCACAAAGATCAGCAGCAGGATCCCGTAGCGGACCTTGGTGCGTGCCGCGCTAGAAGCGGCGTCGGTGGAACTGGCCGAGCGGCTCAAGTCCATGGGTCATCTCCTGTATTGTCGGGCGAGGTGTAGTCTGCACACCGGGCGGCCCGCAGACCACCTGCCTGTCGGGCAAACACACGAACGCCCGGCGACGTTGCTGTGCCGGGCGTTCGCCACGCGGCCGTCCAGGCGGCCCTCATCGATGAGGCTCGCGAGCTACTTCGCTAGAAGCCCTGACGCCGGTGCCTTACTGCGGTCCGAGCTTCTTGATCAGCGCGTCGAGCTGCTCCATTTCTTCCGGCGTCAGATCGGTCAGCGGTGCGCGCACCGGACCTGCGTCGTGGCCGACCAGCTTCGCGCCAGCCTTGACGATGCTGACCGCGTAGCCGGCGCGGCGGTTGCGGATCTTCAGGTACGGCAGGAAGAATTCGTCGATCAGCTTGCCGACGGTCGCGTGGTCGTCAGCGGCGATCGCGCGGTAGAAGTCCATCGCGGTCTTCGGGATGAAGTTGAACACCGCCGACGAGTACACCGGCACGCCCAGCGCCTTGTAGGCGGCAGCGTAGACTTCCGCGGTCGGCAGGCCGCCGAGGTACGAGAAGCGCTCGCCGAGGCGGCGGCGGATCGTCACCATGTTTTCGATCTCGCCCACGCCGTCCTTGAAGCCGATCAGGTTCGGGCAACGGTCTGCCAGACGCTCGAGCATGTCGGCGTTGAGCTTCGAGTTCGCGCGGTTGTAGATGATCACGCCCATGCCCGGAACAGCCTTGCAGACCTCTTCGGCGTGCGCGGCGATACCGTCCTGGCTTGCTTCGGTCAGGTAGTGCGGCATCAGCAGGATGCCGTGCGCGCCGAGGCGCTCGGCTTCCTTCGCGTAGGCGATCGCCACGCGGGTCGGGCCGCCGGCGCCGGCGAGGATCGGTACCTTGCCCTTGCAGACCTCGACCGCGGTCTTGACTACTTGCGTGTAGTCGTCTTGCGTCAGCGAGAAGAATTCGCCCGTGCCGCCGGCGACGAACAGCGCCGATGCGCCGTACGGCGCGAGCCATTCGAGACGCTCTGCGTAGGTGTCGGCGCGGAAGTCGCCTTTAGCGTCGAAGTCGGTGACGGGGAAGGACAGGAGGCCTTCCGAAACGATCTGCTTGAGTTCCTGCGGTGTCGTCATGATCAAAGTATCCAGGCGTCGGATTGGGTCGTTGTTGGTTCCAACCAGTACAACGGACGTCGTACTAGTAGAAAATCTTTGGAAATCAGATTTCTTATACGTCATCGTACAACAACAAATCCGGTAACTCAACGGGGTTTTCACGGCATAATTCACGCTATAGGGTAAATACGGAACATCCGGGCGAAACTTCACGTTGTAGGATGACGTATGATTTCTGGCGAAGCAGGTCTATCACGCCTCAAGGATCGATCAATGGAACAAACTCCGCTCTACATCCGCGTTCATCCCAATGACAATGTCGCGATCGTCGTCAACGACGGCGGTCTGGGCGAGGGCGCGGTATTCGCCGATGGCCTCAGGCTGCGCGAGCGTGTGCCGCAGGGCCACAAGGTCGCGGTGGCCGATCTCGCCGAGGGCGACGAGGTCATCCGCTATAACGTCGTGATCGGTTATGCGCTGAAGCCGTTGCCGAAGGGCAGCTGGATCAACGAACACGTGATCCGCATGCCGAGCCCGCCGGGACTCGAAGACCTGCCGATCGCCACCATCAAAGCGCCGGACATGCCGCCGCTCGAAGGCTATACGTTCGAGGGCTACCGTAACTCGGACGGCTCGGTGGGTACGCGCAACATCCTCGCGATCACGACCACCGTGCAGTGCGTCGCCGACGTCGTGCAACACTCGGTCACGCGCATCAAGGCCGAGCTGCTGCCGAAATATCCGAATGTCGACGATGTCGTCAGCCTCGGTCACACCTACGGCTGCGGCGTCGCGATCGACGCGCCCGACGCGATGGTGCCGATCCGCACCGTGCGCAACATCGCGCTGAACCCGAACTTCGGCGGCGAAGTGATGATGGTGAGCCTCGGCTGCGAGAAGCTGCAGCCCGAGCGTCTGATGCCGCCGGGAACGATTCCGATCGCGGCGGCAGCGGTCGTCGACGACGTCGCGGACATCGGTGACGTCGCGCTAGACCAGAACGGCGACGTCGTGGTGCTGCAGGACGAATCGCACGTCGGCTTCCAGTCGATGATCACGTCGATCATGAGGATGGCCGAAGGGCATCTGAAGCGCCTGAACAACCGCCGTCGCGAAACCTGTCCGGCGTCGGATCTGGTGATCGGCGTGCAGTGCGGCGGTAGCGACGCGTTCTCGGGCCTGACCGCGAACCCGGCCGTCGGATTCGCAACGGACCTGCTGGTGCGCGCCGGCGCGACCGTGATGTTCTCGGAAGTCACCGAAGTGCGCGACGGCGTCGATCAGCTGACCGCGCGCGCGGCCAATGCGGACGTCGCACAGGCGATCATCCGCGAGATGCAGTGGTACGACGATTACCTGAAGCGCGGCGGCGCGGACCGCAGCGCGAACACGACGCCCGGCAACAAAAAGGGCGGCCTGTCGAACATCGTCGAAAAGGCGATGGGCTCGATCATCAAGTCGGGCAACTCGGCGATCTCCGGCGTGCTGTCGCCGGGTGAGAAGGTCAATCAGAAGGGCCTGATCTACGCGGCGACGCCGGCCAGCGACTTCATCTGCGGCACGCTGCAGGTCGCCTCCGGCATCACGCTGCACGTGTTCACGACCGGCCGCGGCACGCCGTACAGCCTCGCCGAAGTACCGGTCATCAAGGTCGCGACGCGTTCGGACCTCGCGCGTCGCTGGCACGATCTGATGGACATCAACGCCGGCACGATCGCGACCGGCCAGTCCAGCATCGAGGAGGTGGGCTGGGAACTGTTCCGCCTGATGCTCGAAGTCGCGAGCGGCCGCAAGGAAACCTGCGCGGAGAAGCTCGGACTGCACAATGCGTTGACGCTGTTCAACCCGGCGCCGGTGACCTGAGCAGGCACCGTGCCCCGTCAATACTCAGGCGAGCGCCGGTCCAGCCGGCGCTCGCTTTTCCGTTCAGAAGACCCGATCGCAATCACAACAGCAAAGAGACATGACCGATTTGAACGTTGACCGCTCCGCGGCAAAGAAACCCTTCCGCCGTCTGCTGCTCACCGGCGCCGCGGGCAACCTCGGCAAGCAACTGCGTCCCGCGCTCGCGCAATGGGCCGACATCGTGCGCGTGTCCGATATCGCTGCGCTCGGCGAAGTCGCCGCGCACGAGGAAGCGGCCGTCGTCAATCTCGCCGATGAAGCAGCCGTGCACGCGCTGCTCGAAGGCGTGGACGCGGTGGTGCATCTCGGCGGCATCTCCGTCGAAGCGCCGTTCGAAGACCTGCTCGAAGCGAACATCCGCGGCCTCTACAACGTGTACTCGTCGGCGCAAAAGCATGGCGCGAAGCGCATCATCTACGCGAGCTCGAATCACGCGGTGGGTTTCCATCCGGTGACGTCGGTTCTCGATACCGAAGTGCCGCTGCGCCCGGACGGCATGTACGGCGTGACGAAGTGTTTCGGCGAATCGCTGTCGCGCTACTACTTCGACCGCTTCGGTCTCGAGACCGTGTGTTTGCGGATCGGCTCGTCGTTCGAGCAGCCGAAGACCGCACGCATGCTCGTCACGTATCTGAGCTACCGCGATTTCATCGAGCTCGTGCGCTGCTCGCTGTTCACGAACCGCGTCGGTCACGCGATCGTCTACGGCGTGTCGAACAACCGCATCTCGTGGGTCGACAACACGAACGCCGCGTTTCTCGGCTACCGTCCGCAAGACAGCTCGGCGCAGTTCGAACACCTGTTCCCACCGAGCGCTCCCGACACGCGCTTCGACGACCCGACCCAGCTGTACCAGGGCGGCCCGTTCGTGCTAGCCGGTCCGATGGAGCCGAAGCGGGAGCCTGAACAATGAGCGCGAATCCGCAAGTGGAGCGCTTCGAAGCGGCCGGTCCGTTGCCCGCGGCCACCGGTGAAAGCCCGGTCTGGCGCGCGGCCGAGCAGGCGCTGTACTGGGTCGACATTCCGGCGAAAAAGATCGTGCGCGGTTCGCTCGAGACAGGCAAGCGCACCGAATGGCTGCTGCCGGAGCAGGTTGCCTGCATCGCGTTCGATCACGCCGGCACCGTGCTCGCCGGCTGCGAGACCGGGTTGTTCGCGGTCTCGCTCGCGG
The DNA here is from genome assembly GCF_014397655.1 of Paraburkholderia sp. UCT31. Lineage (NCBI taxonomy): Bacteria > Pseudomonadati > Pseudomonadota > Betaproteobacteria > Burkholderiales > Burkholderiaceae > Paraburkholderia > Paraburkholderia sp. UCT31. Next base: position 31,092 of record NZ_VZQP01000035.1, on the reverse strand, counting down.
ACGCGTCGAAAGCGGCGAGCGGCGAGCCGCTGACAGCGTCGCTGCGCAAGCTCGCGGCGCCTGAATTCCCGCACGGCGGAATGCGTTTCAACGACGGCCGCTGCGACCGGCAAGGGCGTTTCTGGGCCGGCACGATGGTGATGGATATGGCCGCGGCGATCCCGGGCGGCGCGCTGTACCGCTTCGACGAGAAGGGCGTGCTGTCAGCGCCGGTCGTCGATTCGCTGATCACGCAAAACGGCCTGGGCTGGTCGCCGGACGGCACGACGATGTATCTGTCCGACTCGCATCCGCTGCGCCGGCTGATCTGGGCGTTCGACTACGACGTCGACACCGGTGAGCCGCGCAACCGCCGCGTGTTCGCCGACCTGCATCACTATTCGGGCCGTCCGGACGGCGCGGCGGTCGATGCCGACGGCTGCTACTGGATCTGCGCGAACGACGCCGGTCTGCTGCTGCGTTTTACGCCGCAGGGCAAGCTTGACCGGCGGGTTCCGGTGCCGGCCATCAAGCCTGCCATGTGCGCGTTCGGCGGCCGCGATCTCGATACGCTGTTCGTCACCTCGATTCGTCCCGCCAACGGCGCGAGCGAGCACGACGGCCACGTGTTCGCGCTGCGGCCCGGCGTGAGCGGGCTGCCTGAGCCCGAATTCGCAGGGCAACTGTAACGTTGCTTGCATGAAGCATGCGCCGGGACGAAGTTTTTCTCCCGGCGTTTTGATTTTTCAGGACCATTCGTGTGGCCCTTTATTCATCACTTGTCGTACAACATGTTGCGTGAAGGCCACGACGCCTCGTATTTCTTCAGCAAAAATACCACAGCTCCGCAGACCGTACCGATTCCGTCCTCATCCAATGCCAGACGGCGCGGGACCTTGTGGCATGCCAAGCCGGTCATTCGTACCGGCGCTTTTCTTGATGCGGGTAAATACCGTCTGTACAAGATAAAACCCCTTTTATAGACTTCGTATGTTGTCGTACAACATATAAGCCCAAACAAATGGCTTTCTGTGTTGGTGTGACAGTGCAATTCGGTGGGTTTTCAAGGCATTCGTGCCGCCGCGGTCGATGCGGCATGCATGTCCGAAGCCGGCCGGCGTGATTGAAGTAAGTAGTCGAGTTGTCGACTGGAGTGCTGGGTCAACTGTGCCGGGGAAGTCGCACAGCCAGTACGGCCAACGCCCGCACCTGCGAAGGCAGTGAGCGTGAAGCCGGAGACGCGTCAAAACCATGTCACATCCGCTGTTGCCGGGATGGCCTATTTTTCAAGGAATGTCACGATGAACAAGAAGTTTGCCTCTTCCCATGTTTCGATGATCGTCGCGGCCGCGGCGTTGGCGTTCAGCACGATGTCGGCTGAAGCGCGCGTGTTCCGCGTCGCCGATGTGCACGGCGACACCTTCCCGACCAACATGGCCGTGAAGTACATGGGCGAGGAGATCAGCAAGGCGACCGGCGGCAAGGACTCCGTGAAGGTGTTCGGCAACAGCGCGCTCGGTTCGGAAAACGACACGATCGACCAGGTCCGTATCGGCGCGCTCGACATGGCCCGTGCCAACGGTGCTGCGTTCAACGAAATCGTGCCGGAATCGATGATCCCGTCGCTGCCGTTCCTGTTCCGCGACGTCGACCATTTCCGCAAGGTCATGTACGGTCCGGAAGGCCAGAAGATCCTCGACGCCTTCACCGCGAAGGGCATGATCGCACTGACGTTCTACGAGAGCGGCGCACGCTCGATGTACGCGAAGAAGGCGATCAAATCGCCGGCTGACATGAAGGGGCTGAAGGTCCGCGTGCAGCCGTCCGACCTGATGGTCGACGAAATCAAGGCAATGGGCGGCACGCCGACCCCGATGCCGTTCTCGGAAGTCTATACGGGCCTGAAGACCGGCCTCGTCGACGGCGCCGAAAACAACCTGCCGTCGTACGAAGAAACCAAGCACTTCGAAGTCGCTCAGATCTACTCGGAAACCCAGCATTCGATGACGCCGGAAGTGCTGGTGTTCTCGAAGAAGGTGTGGGACACGCTGTCGCCGCAAGAGCAGCAGATCATCAAGAAGGCCGCGGCTGACTCGGTGCCGTACTACCAGAAGCTGTGGACCGCGCGCGAAGCCGACGCACAGAAGGCCGTCACGAAGGGTGGCGCAACGGTCATCGCGGCTTCGCAGATCGACCGCGCGGCTTTCGTGAAGGTGATGCAGCCTGTGTGGGGGAAGTACGAAAAGACCCCGCAAATGAAGCAGATCGTCGACGAGATCGAAGCAATCAAGTAAGTCACGCGTCCCGGACGCAATCAGCAATAGCAACGCTTGTCGCAACAGCGGCGTGAATGGTCCCGCGAGGAAACTCGCGAGACCTTCCGCCGCGCGATTTCGCGCGCGCGTGCGGATCGTGTCGCATCGGGACGGCTGAATCTCAAGCACAGGTCGGTCGTAAGCAAGGACAGGGTCATGAGTTTCCTGAAACGCCCAAATGATTTTCTTTTTCGCGTGCTGCTGGTCGTGGCGTCGCTTAGCCTCGCCGTGCTTTGCCTGCTCGTGATTTATAGCGTGGTGATGCGCTACGTGTTTAGCGACGCGCCCGATTTCGTCGAGCCCATCGCATTGCTGCTGGTGATCCTGATCGCGATGTTCGGCGCCGCGCTGAAGGTTCGCGAGGGCGGTCACATCGGACTCGACTCGCTCGTCAAGAAATTGCCCGAGAAAGGCCAGGTGATCGCGAAAGGGATTCAGCACCTGTGTCTGGTCGCTTTCGCGGCGGCGGTCTTCGTCGGTTGCCTCGAGATGGCGGAAACCACGATGGGCGACCGCATTCCGATCATCGGCGTGCCGGAAGGCGTGCGCTACTGCATCCCGATCTTCGCGAGTGTGTGCATCGCGTTGTTCTCGATCGAGCATCTGCTCGAGCTCTTCGCGGGGAAACGGGAAGAGCCGGCGCTCGAACTCTCCGCCACGGAATAAAAGTAGAACCATCATGGAACTTGTCCTTCTTGCCGCCAGTTTTCTAATCTTCCTCTTCCTCGGGGTTCCGGTTTCATTCGCGTTGGGCCTGTCCTGCGTTCTGACGTACCTGTTCGAAGGCTTGCCGACCGCGACCGCGATGCAGTCGATGATCTCGGGCATGAACGGTTTCTCGTTCCTCGCGGTCCCGTTCTTCATCTTCTCCGGCGAGCTGATGCTCCACGGCGGCATCGCTGACCGCATCCTGCGTTTCGCGCAGGCCACGGTCGGCCATTTCCGTGGTGGCCTCGGCATGGCCAACGTGGTCGCCTGTACGCTGTTCGGCGGCGTGTCGGGTTCGCCGACCGCGGATACGTCGGCCATGGGCGGCGTCGTGATCCCGCTGATGAAGCGCGAAGGTTATAGCGCCGCATACGCGGTCAACGTGACCACGCACTCGTCGCTCGCCGGCGCGCTGATGCCGACGTCGACCAACATGATCATCTACGCGTTCGCCGCGCAAGGCGTGAGCGGCGTGCTGAACGGCAAGCAGATGAGCGGCGTGTCGATCGGCGATCTGCTGTTCTCGGGTCTGTTGCCGGTGCTGTGGGTGATGGGTCTCGTGCTGATCGCCGCTTACTGGCAGGCCGTCAAGTTCGGCTATCCGCGCCGTCCCGACGGTTCGACCGAACTGCAGCGTTTCCCGGGCTGGATGGCGGTGCTGCGCACGTTCGTCGGCGCGGTGCCGGGTCTGATGGTCATCGCGATCATTCTGTTCTGCGTGGCGCGCGGTATCGCCACCGCGACGGAGGCGGCCGCGATCGCCGTGGGTTATTCGCTGATATTGACCATCGTCGTGTATCGCTCGCTGTCGATGAAGAAACTCGGCCATGCGCTCGGCAAGGCCGCGAAAACGACCGGCGTGGTGCTGCTGCTGATCGGTGTGTCGAACATGCTGCGCTTCCAGATGGCCTATCTGGAGATCCCGGAGGCGATCGAACGCATGCTCGACGGCGCGACCTCGCTGCCGTGGCTGATGTTGTTGTACATCAACGTGATTCAGGTGTTCCTCGGTACGTTCGTCGACATGGCGGCGCACATCCTGATCACGACCCCGCTGTTCCTGCCGATGGCCATGCACAACGGGGTGGGCCCGGTTCAGTTCGGCATCATGATTCTGCTGAACTGCGCGTTGGGTCTCGTGCATCCGCCGATTGGCTCGGTGCAGTTCATTGGTTGCGCAATTGGCAATGTGTCGATAGGGGAAACTACTAAGGTGGCTTGGCCGTATTACCTCGCTATCTTCTCGGCCATCAATATTGTCACCTATGTCCCGTGGTTCTCGACCTGGTTGCCGAGCATCATCAACGGTCACCCGGTGTTCTGATCCAAATAAAACGTCTTACCCACACTCAGCGGCGCTCGCATAGGCCGCATTAGAAAGTTTTTAACAGAGGAGTAAAAATGAAAAAGACTCTCTTAGCTTCGGCCTTGGGGTTGGTCGCCCTAAGCGCACATGCGCAAAGCAGCGTGACGCTTTACGGTATTGTCGATACGGGCCTGGGTTGGCAGAACAGCTCGGCGTCGCTGACCACGGCGGCGAAACCGCAGACCGTCCCTGGCAACTCGCAAGTCAAGATGATCAACGGCATATGGGCAGGCAGCCGTTTCGGTTTGAAGGGCTCGGAAGATCTGGGTGGCGGCACGAAGACGATTTTCCAGTTGGAAGAAGGCTTTAACAGCGCAACTGGCGCGCAAAGTGTGTCGGGTCTGGCGTTCAACCGCCAGGCATGGGTCGGTCTGACGAACGCTCAATTCGGTACGGTGACGGCAGGCCGCGGGTACACCTCGTACTACACGCTGCTCTCGCCGTATAGCCCGACCACGTGGCTGACCGGTGCATACGGTGCGCATCCGGGCGATATCGACTCGCTGGATACGACGTTCCGGGTGAACAACCAACTGGTTTATACGTCGCCGAGCTTTGCCGGTCTGACGGTTAGCGGTTCGTACGCACTGGGCGGCAACGCGGGCAGCTTCGCAGCCGGCCAAACCTGGAGCGTTGCGGCACAGTACCTGAACGGCCCGATCGGTCTCGCGGCAGGTATCCAGCGCATTGACAACGCGGCGACCGTTGGCACCCCCGCGTGGAATTCCACGGCGTCGAACAACGGCGCTCAGCCGTCCGTCTCGGCAATCAACAACGGCTTCCAGACCGCAGCGAAGCAGCAGCGCATTGCGGTGACGGGTGGTTACGCGTTCAACTCGCAGTGGGACGTTTCGTTCGCATACTCGAACGTTCAATACGCTGCGGGCCAGGCTTCGCTGTTCCACGACACGCAGATCTGGAATACCGGTGGCGCAGTGCTGCACTGGAAGCCGATCTCGGTGCTGGACCTGGCCGCTGGCTATAGCTACACCCGTGCAACGTCGTCGAACGGCATTCAGAGCACGGCTAGCTACAGCCAGTTCAACCTGTCGCAGTACTACTCGCTGTCCAAGCGCACCGGTCTGTACGCACTCGAAGCGTATCAGCGCGCTAGCGGCCAGACGCTGTCGGGCAACGGCAAGTCCATCATCAACGCAGTGGCAAGCATCGGTGACGGCCAGAACGGTTCGCCGTCCTCGTCGCGCAGCCAGACCGCGGTTGGCGTGGGTATCATCCACAAGTTCTAAACAGTTACTGAATACGTGGCGGCGCGTTGTTTTGCCGCCACATCGACGCGTTTTTTTCGCGTCGTCAGTCTCGCAAAGCTGCGCACATTACGTGCGCAGCTTTTTTTTCGATGCTTCATTTTGATGCATCGCAGGCGCTGGTCTCCCCAGCTGTGCCAGATCTGGGTTGGGATTGCCTCGCGCGCGGGCTTTCGCGTTACGATGAGAGCCCGGCGCGCTTCCCTGCGCCGTTTCGCGAGGAGACGCCGATGCGTGAATTACGATGGGCTTCGGAAGAGGGCGACGGCATCGAACATCTGGTATTCGATGCGCGCGACGATGGCTTCGCCGTTGAAAGCGTCGTGGTCGGGCAGCGCTATGGCAAGGCGTACGGGCTGCATTACGCGGTGCGCTGCGACGCGCGCTGGCGCACGCGCTACGCGCGGCTGAAGATCGTCGGCGGTGGCGAGCTGGAGCTGCATGGCGATGGCGACGGCCACTGGCACGACGGGCACGGCCTCGCGCTCAGCGCGATCGAAGGCTGTATCGACATCGATATCGCGGCGACGCCGTACACCAATACGCTGCCGATCCGTCGGTTGCAACTCGCGCAAGGCGAACGTCAGCCGATCGAAGTCGCGTATATCTCGACGCCGGACTTGCAGGTCACGCGCGCCGAGCAGGCCTACACCTGCATCGAGTTGAATGGCGAGTACCGCTACGAAGGCATTTTTCGCGAATTCACCACCAATTTGCGCGTGGATAGCGATGGTCTCGTGATCGACTATCCGACCTTGTTCACGCGTTTGCCGCGCGCGCGTTAGGTTGTGCGTTCGGCGTCGCCCGCTGCGTTTGAGTCGTCGTCGGGCCCAGTCGATGCGCCGCGGCCGAGCGGGCGTTGCATCAGCGTCGTGTCGAGCCAGCGGCCGTGCTTGTAGCCGACAGCCTTCAACGTGCCGGTCAGCTCGAAGCCGAGTTGCGCGTGCAACGACAGTGAGCCGCCGCTGCCGCCATCGGCGATCACTGCGATCATCTGACGCCACGGTCCGGTCTCGCAACGTTCGATCAGCGCCTGCAGCAGCACGCGTCCGATGCCGCGTCCGCGATACGCGTCGTTGACGTAGATCGAGTCTTCGATCGTGTTGCGATAGGCGGCGCGCGGGCGATACGGCGTCGCATAGCAATAGCCGGCCACGTCGCCGTCGATCTCCGCGACCATATATGGCAGTCCGTGGCTGCGCACGCTTGCGAGCCGCGCGCGCAGATCGTCGACGGACGGCGGGGTTTCTTCGAACGACGCGACACCGGTCAGCACGTGATGCGCGTAGATCGCCTGGATCGCGGGGAGGTCGGCTTCGCTGGCGTCGCGGATCAGCGGGGCGTCGAGCGGAGGGCGGGGTGAACTCATGCGGGGTCCTGTCGTGGCGGGCGCAGTTTGGCGGAAGTCTTTACTATGCCTGTCGCCGGGGCGGATTTGAAGCGGGTCAAAGATCGAATTGATCGAACTCGCTCTGCAACTCGCGATTACGCGCCACGCGTTCGTCGATAGCCGGTCCACGCCGTTCGACGACCGCCGAGATCAGCAGATTGAACAGGCACGTCAGCGGCGCGAGCGAATCCCAGAACTGACCGACGTCGGTCGTCACCTGCAGCAGATCGCCGTCGAAATCGCGCGCCCACGGACAGTAGATATCGGTGACGAGCGCGAACGGCAGGCCGCGGCGCGAGGCCGCCTGGCAATAGCGTCGCGCGATCGTCGAATAGGCGCGCGTGTCGGTGACGATCAGATAGGGCGTGCTGAATTCCGAGTTCAGCGAATCGACGTAGGAACCCGACATGCCGTCCGAATAGAACACGCGCGGGCGGATGTATTCGAGATAGCTGTAGAACGCGTTGCTGATGCCGCGCGTCGATTGGATGCCGAGGATGTAGACCGCATCGGCGTTCGCAATGCGCTCGGCGACGCGCGCGAAGGCCGGCGAGCGCGCGAGTTCATACACGTGCCGGATCGCGCCGATCTCGAGTTCGAGCGATTGGGCGAGCGCGGCGTCGCGCGGCGAGGAGCCGTCAGCGACGCTCGGTTCATGAAGCTCACCGGTTTGCGCGCAGTCGCTCGGGCCACGGCGGAACGCGTCGAGCCGGTCCGTGATCAGCCAGGGCCGCTGCTGCGTGCCGCGCAGCTCGCGTTTCAGATCGTCGAGATTGCGATAGCCGACGCTGCGCAGAAAGCGGCCGACCGAAATACCGCTGGTGCCGGCTTGCTGCGCGATCTGATCGGCGGTCTCGAGGCCGAGCCGGTCGAGATTCGCGAGCATGTAGCTGGCGACGCGTTTCGACGTCGGCGTGAGTTCGGCAAAACGGGCTTCGACGGTTTGGGCAAAAGCGGTCGTCATCGTCAGTCGCGGCGCGGGCCGCTGGTTGTGCCAATCTGCGAAATGATGACAGATCGATCCACGGCTCGCGCAATTCGATCCTGAAAAAGTCTGCTCGCCGTGCGACGGTCGAGCCGCGTCAGACCGGCCGCCGCACCGGCGCGGCGCGCGAAAAATGCCGTGCGCCAGCCACGCAGGCGACCACGATCACGGTGACGATGATCATCGATGGCGGTACCTGCTCGTGCAGCAGCACGCCGGCGAGCAGCAGCCCGAAAAACGGCTGCAGCAACTGCAGTTGGCCGACCGCCGCGATGCCGCCGAGCGCGAGCCCGCGATACCAGAACACGAAGCCGATCAGCATGCTGAACAGCGACACGTACGCGAGTCCCCACAGCGCGGCGGCGCCGACACCGTCGAACGACACGGGCCGCGTCCACCATGCGAGCGGCAGCATCAACGGCAACGACAGCACGAGCGCCCACGAAATCACCTGCCAGCCGCCGAGATGACGCGACAACCGCGCGCCTTCCGCGTAGCCCAGCCCGCACACGACGATCGCCGCGAGCATCAGCGCGTCGCCGAGCGGCGAGGCGTCGATGCCGTGACGCAGCGCGAACGCGGCCACCGCCGCGCTGCCGAGCGCCGAGAACAGCCAGAACGCCGGCTGCGGCCGCTCGCCGCCGCGCAACACGCCGAAGATCGCGGTGGCGAGCGGCAGCAGGCCGATGAACACGACCGCATGCGCGGCGCTCACATGACGCAGCGCGAGCGCGGTCAGCAAAGGAAAGCCGACCACGACGCCGAGCGCGACCACGACGAGCGGCAGCAGATCGCGCCGCTCCGGGCGGGTCTCGCGGAACACCAGCAACAGCAGCAGACCAAGGATGCCCGCGATCGTCGCGCGCGCCACGGTCAGAAACACCGGCTCGAGGCCCTGCACGGCAAGCCGCGTGGCCGGCAGCGAGCCGCTGAAAATCAGCACGCCCGCGAAACCGCTGAGCCAGCCGTTGGTGGTTTTGTCCATGGCAAACATCCCTGCGCTGAAAGAGTCTCATGATGCGCGCCGCGGCCGTCAACGTTAAGCTACAGATCAGTACAGTTCGTACAAACTGTACCTAACATGGGAGCAGTACAGATGGCGGAAAGCGAGAACAACGAGACGGCGCCGGGCACGCGTGTCGGCCTCGTGATGAACAATCTGCGGGAGCGTATCGCGAGCCGCTCGCTGATGCCGGGCGCCCGCGTGCCGTCGATCCGCGCGATGACCGACACGCTCGGCGTGTCCAAGTCGACCGTGGTGGAAGGCTACGATCGTCTCGTTGCGGAAGGGGTGATCATCGCGCGGCGCGGCTCGGGCTTCTTCGTGTCGGGCCATGCGCCGCCGCTCGCGCTCGCCGATCTCGGGCCGCGGCTCGATCGCGAGGTCGATCCGCTGTGGCTCACGCGGCAGTCGCTGGAGACCGGCTCGAAAGCGCTGAAGCCCGGCTGCGGCTGGATGCCGGCTTCGTGGTTGCCGGAAGATGGCGTGCGGCGCGCGCTGCGCGCGGTTGCTCGTGATCCGCAATCGCTGCTCGCGGACTACGCGAGCCCGGCGGGCTTGCCCGCGCTGCGTCAGCAGCTTGCGTGGCGGCTTTCCGCGCACGGGGTCGACGCGCCGGCCGAGCAGATCCTGCTGACCGACGGCGGCACCCATGCGCTCGATCTCGTGTGCCGCTTCCTGCTCGAACCCGGCGACACGGTGCTGATCGACGATCCTTGCTATTTCAATTTTCAGGCGTTGTTGCGCGCGCATCGCGTGCGGATCGCGAGCGTGCCGTACACGCCGCAGGGACCGGATCTCGCGGCGTTCGAGCGCGTTCTGGTCGAGCAGCGTCCGCGGCTCTACGTGACGAACTCGGCGATCCACAATCCGACCGGCGCGACGCTCGCGCCGGCCGTCGCGCACCGGCTGCTGAAGCTCGCCGGCGAGCACGATCTGCTGATCGTCGAGGACGACATCTTCGCGGACTTCGAAGACGAAGCCGCGCCGCGCCTTGCCGCATTCGACGGCCTCGCGCGCGTCGTGTCGATCGGCAGCTTTTCGAAAACGCTGTCGGCGGCGGTGCGCTGCGGCTATATTGCGGCACGCGCCGAATGGATCGAGCCGTTGATCGATCTGAAGCTCGCGACATCGTTCGGCAATGGTCAGCTCGCGGCGAGCGTCGTGCATCGGATGCTCGTCGACGGTACCTATCGGCGTCATCTGGAGGCGATGCGCGCGAAGCTGGCCGATGCGATGGGAGAGACCATCAGGCGTCTCGGCTATGCGGGCCTCGATATCTGGACACGGCCGCGCGCGGGCCTGTTCGTATGGGCGCGCTTGCCCGGGGCGCTCGATGCCGCCGACATCGCCCGTCATGCGCTGACGGCGGGCGTCGTGTTCGCGCCGGGCAACGTGTTCAGCGCGTCGCAAGCGGCGGCGGGCTTTCTGCGTTTCAACGTGTCGCAATGCAATCGCCCGAAGGTGTACGAGGCATTGCAACGGGCGATGCAAGCGTGCACGGAGTCGGCCGGCGCGGGGCGCGAGCGGGTCTGAGACGAACTCAGGCGAAGCAGGCGTTCGCGGCCCCCCGCTACAGCGTTATTTGCACAGCAGAAGCATCCGTTCTTCTTCCGAGCAAGGCGTGTGCGGTTTCGGCGCGGGTTGCGCGGCCGCCGCGCTCATCGCCGCGCTGCGGTTCGCGAGACACGCGCGCAGATGCTTCTCGACCGGACCGTAGTACTTCCACCCACGAACGAGCGTCGGCAATTCGAGCTTCACCTGTTTCCATTTCGGATGGCCATGCTCCTGCAGATTGTCGAAGTTCGCGCACAACGAGTCGGCGAAATGATTCAGATTGCTGACTGTGTCGCGCAAGCCGTAATCGTAGGTGACCAGAAACGCTTTGACGGTCAGACCCGGCACGTCTTCCTTCAACCAGCCTGGGTAGCTGCTTTGGTGGATCGTAGTCGGAAAGTAGGTCTGCTTCGCGCGGTTCGTCTCCGGCGCGTTGGGATCGACGGGCAACAGACGCAACTGTGACAGCAGGTCGGGTTTCATGTCGTTGAACAGCTTTGCCGGCTGCCCGACCACGATGATCGCGACGTCGATCTTCTTCACGATCAGCGCGGCGAGCGCGTCCTCGTTGCTCAGATGCACGACGTTCTGCTCCGGAATCGGCTGGCCGAACATCAGGCGGTAGAGCGTCGTCGCCGACTGCGCGGTGCCGCTGCCTAGCAGGCCGACGCTGATGGTCTTGTCCTTGATGTCGGCGAGCGTTTTCAGCGGCGAATCCGCCCGTACGACGACGTTAATTTCCTCGTCGTAGAGCGGCATGATCAGTCGCAGCGGCCGGATCGTCGTGCCCGCATCGGGGTTGCCCGAGTTGGCCATGTCGATGAACGCCTGATACACGTCGGACTGCACGAGCGCGAGCTTCACGCCGGGCTCGAAACGCATGCGCTGCACGTTTTCGGCCGAGCCTTTCGACGCCACCACTTCGAGGTCGATGCCAACCGGCTGGGCCACCCATTTCGACAGGTCATTGCCGATCTGGATATATGTGCCGCGCTCCGGCCCGGTGACGATCTTGTAGTGCGCCGGTTCCGCGCCGGCCAGCGAACATACGACCAGTACCACCAGGCCAAGCCAGCCCGCGAGGAGTCTCTTCAGCATGATCTTTCTACCTATCGGTCAGGTTGATCCCGCTTCACGCGTGGCGCGTGGAAGCACCAGTGATCCGGTTGCCCTGTCATGTTCAAACTGCTGCCAGGGTCGCTCCGTCTGTTTCCGCTCAGAGGACGCACGATAATGTGCGAATCGGCACAGACGGCGGCCATTTGATCTGGTATGCGAAGCAATGTTTTTGCGCGACGGCGCAGCAGTTTGCGTCTCCGGGACCCGGTTCGGACCGTCGCGTCGCGCGTGAGCGCTAGTTGCTCCGCGGCGTCGCGGTTCTCACGACGCCGACTTTCGTTGCAGTCACGACCAGTTCGCCGTGCGCTTGCATGCCGACGGGCAGTGGTGCCTGCGCTTGCGCTTGCGCGAGCGGCGCGCCCGGCGCGGCATCCGTCGTCGCCGCATGCGGCGGAGTCAGCGGCGCCCAGCCGGTCTCGCGAATGACGCGCTCGAGGATCACTTTCGCCGCGTCGTTGCCGCTGTCGATCGCGAGCGCCTCGTTCGCGTGCTGACGCGCGCACGGCCACGACTGCTGCGCGACGCAGGCCTGCGCGGCCTGTAGCGCAGTATCGCGACGCTGGACGAGCGGCCGCATCTGATCGGCCAGACCCTGCGCGTCGCTGTTTCCGGGTTGTAACGTTTGCGCGGCGGCGAGAGCGGCTTGCGCGGCGGACAGATCGTTCGCCCGGAACGCTGTCCTCGCGACCTGCAATGCTTGTCCGGCGTCGTGGAATTGCGGCGCGGGCCGCATGGGCGTCGCGGCCATCGGCGGCGCGGCAGGCGGTGCGGCTGGTGTCGCTGGAATGACGGGAGCCGCGGGCACGACGGGCGCGGGCTTCGCCGCCAGTGCGGTCACGGGCGGTGGCGCAGGCTTGGCCGCGGCCGGCGCGTGCATGGTCTGTGCTTGAGCAATCACCGGGGCGGACACAAGCGGCGCGATCATGCCGGTCGTTGTTCTGGCATCCGGCGTAATCTGCTCCACGCCTGTATCTTCCGATTCGCCGCCGTCGCTGAATAGCGTGTAAGCGACATACGCCAGGCCGATTGCGACAACCGCGCCGATCACGTACAGCACGCGCCAGATCGTCTGCGCAGTGTTGGGCGGCGCATACATCGGATCTTCGTAAGGTGGGATAGTGGTGTCGGTCGACACGAGCGCCGTGTGCATGACCGGCTCGGTCTGCAACAGGGGTTCGGACGCCATCGCGGCAGCGGCGATGGCCGGCTCGTCGTCGAAACGGGGCAGGGGCTTGTGCGTGGCGCTCGCACGGCTGCCTGGAATACCGGTGCGGATGTGCGGATCGTCCTGGTCGAACGGATGCGCAGCGCCACAGTAGGGGCAGGCGTCGACTTGTCGGTACAGTGCGCCACCGCAGCGTTTGCAGGGCGTGGGGAAACTTTGGCCGGATGCTGTCTGGGTGGACATGCCGTGGACCCACCTTTGGAAAACGATGCCGTAAAGGCATGCTTCGGATCGTGTTGAGGCAGGAGCCTTGTCCGCGGAATCACGATCCACATGCGCCGGAAGTCGTGGAGACGGAGGCAGCGGCTGCGTTTCCACGGGTTCCAATATGTGGCGTTTCACGGGGGACGTCAACGCGGTTGGCCCCTGGATTGTGTGCGCTACCGCTCATTGGGAGGTATGAAGAAACCCTGGCCATACATTCGAAAACGAGTGTATGTGTCTGTTGTTTCACGACAAATGGAAGGTAACCGGAAGCATCGCGCTGCATGAAGCGAGCGCGCCAAAAAAACAACGAGGCCGACGCGTCGTGCGTGCGGCCTCGTGATCAACCTGCTTTCTGGCGCTTGCCGGTACGCGTTTGCATCAGCTTGCCGATCAGGCGTCGAAGTACGCTCAGTGCTTGCGCAACGGATGATCCTTCAGCAGCCATGCGAGCACGAAGGCGAGCACCACGACGCAGGCGGCCGACAGATACACGGTGTGCAACGCACCCGCGAACGCATCCAGATAGTCGTTGCGCAATGCTTCGGGCAGCTGATGAATCGCTGCGGGACCCAATGCCTGCGGAAGTTCGGTGTCGGGCGGGATCAGCTTTTCAAGGCGCCCGGCGAGGCCGTTCGAGAACACCGCGCCGAAACCGGCCACGCCGATCGAGCCGCCGATCGAGCGAAACAGCGTGACGCCCGACGTCGCCACACCCATATGCTTGAACTCTACGGTGTTCTGGACCGCGAGGACCAGCACCTGCATCACCATGCCGAGGCCGCAGCCGAGCAGACCCATGTACAGATACATCACATGAATCGGCGTATCGATCTGCAGGCGCGCGAGCAGCAGCATCGCCACGGAGACGAGGAACGTGCCCATGATCGGGAACAGCCGGTACTTGCCGATCTTGCTGATCACGCGGCCCGTCACCATCGACAGGATGAACAGGCCGCCCATCATCGGCAGCATCTGCATGCCGGCGTGCGACGGCGTGGAGCCCTTCACGACCTGCAGATAGAGCGGAATGAACGTCACGGAGCCGAACAGCGATACGCCGATGATGAAGCTCACGAGGCTGCTGATCAGAAACGTGCGCTGTTTGAACAGTCCGAGCGGCATGATCGGTTCGACCGCGCTGCGTTCTTCGTGAATGAATCCCCAGATCGCTGCGAGACCCATGCCGAGCGTGAACCACAGTTGCGGCGACGACCACGGCAGGATCGTGCCGCCCTGACTCGTGAACAGGATGATGCAGGTCAGCGCGCCGGCGAGAAACGCGGCACCCATGTAATCGATCGTGTGCTTCACGTGGCGCGCGTGCGGCTTGAACACCGCGCCGATCACGATGAGCGACAGGATGCCGAGCGGCAGGTTGATGTAGAAGATCCAGCGCCACGTCAGATGCTCGACCAGAAAGCCGCCGAGCAGCGGACCGATGACGGTGGCAAGACCGAAGATGCCGCCGAACACGCCCTGGTAGCGGCCACGCTCCGCGGGCGGAATCACGTCCGCGATCGCCGCCATCGTCACGACGAGCAGGCCGCCGCCGCCGAGCCCTTGCAGCGCGCGCAGCACGATCAGCTGACTCATGTTCTGCGCGATGCCACACAGCGCCGAGCCGACGAGAAAGATGACGATCGCCGTCTGCAACACGATCTTGCGGCCGAACAGGTCGCCGAACTTGCCGTACAACGGCACGACGATGGTCGAACTGAGCAGGTAGGCGGTCACGACCCACGACAGGTTATTGAGCCCGCCCAGTTCGCCGACGATGGTCGGGAGCGCGGTCGAGACGATCGTCTGGTCCAGGGCGGCGAGCAGCATGACCAGCAGCAGCGCCGGAAACAGCAGCCGGATCGGCGGATGGTCGGCCGCGGGCGCGGGGTTGACTGACAGGGTCGTAGCGGGTTGTTCCATGGCGGCAACGCGTTGAAATTAATTAACTGAGCGATTAATATATGTGACATCGCCTCTAACGTCAAATTCAATGCAATGACAAGGATCTCGCCTGACGACGCCGCGGCGCACAATGCCGTGGCAGATACGGGGCCGCCCGCGCGAATTGCCGCGAAAGAGCGCGACGCGTCGAAGCCCAAACTCACGGCAGCGCCAACGGATATTCATGCTGCGAATATCGGCAGCAGCGCGCCGGCTGGTTCGGCCGCGCGCCGCCCCGGCCGGCCGTCGGGCGCCGCGCGCGGTCCCGCGCAGCGTGCGCGCTTGCTCGACGCCGCGCTGACGCTGTTCGCGAGGCAGGGCATCGTCGAGACATCGCTGGGTGAGATCGCCCGCGAGGCCGGCTTCACGCCCGCGATGGTGCACTACTACTTCAAGACGCGCGATCAACTGCTCGACGTGCTGATCGACGAGTGTTTCGCACCGTTGCGCGCGAGCCTCGGGCTGCCGTTTCAGGAGAATCCCGACGATCCGGTCGCGGCAATCACGCAACTCACGGAGCGGCTCGTGCAGATCGCGAGCGACAACCCGTGGTTCGCGTCGCTGTGGGTGCGCGAAGTGATCAGCGACGGCGGGCTGCTGCGCCAGCGCATGCATGAGCGCTTTGGTTTCGCGCATCAGAAGGCGTCGCTGCTGGCGATCGCGCGCTGGCAGAAGGAGGGGCGCCTGAATGCATCGCTCGAACCCGCGCTCGTGTTCGTCACGCTGCTCGGCATGACGATTCTGCCGCTTGCCACCTCGAAGCTGTGGCGCAACGATCCGTTGCGCCGCAGTATCGGCGGCGCGGAGATTGCGCGGCACGCGGTGGCGTTGCTGTTGCAGGGCATTGGGCCCGGCAAGGGCGATTGAACTGGCGCCCGGTGTGGCGCACCGGTCGCCGCGTCGTTTGAAAGGGCCCTAGATTTTGCGATTTTTCTTCCATTCGTCGAACGCCGCCTTCGTCTCGTCGTTCGGCGGATAGGTGCCGGGCAGCGCGGCGCCGGCACGAATCCTTTCGGTGAGAAACGCCTCGAGCTGTTCCTGTCCGGCGGCGGCTTGCGCGACGGCGTCGGCCATCTTCAGCGGAATTACCACGACTCCATCCACATCGCCGACGATCACGTCGTCCGGAAACACCGCGACTCCACCACAGCCGATCGGCACGTTGATATCGACCGCGTGATGGCGGATCAGATTGGGCGGCGCGCTCGCGCCGGCGCAAAACACCGGCATGTCGAGCGCGGCGATCGTCGCGCTGTCGCGCACCGGGCCGTCTGACACCATGCCGGCAACACCGCGCACCTGCAAACGAAGCGACAGAATCGAACCGAACGACGCGCTGCCGCGCTCGCCGCGGCAATCCTGCACGAGCACGTGGCCCGGCGGAATGGTCTCGACGCATTTGCGTTGCGCGTACTCAGGGTCCGCGAATAGCTCCAGTACGTCGATGTCTTCGCGCGATGGGATGTTGCGCAGCGTGAACGCCGGCCCGACCAGATTCGCGCCGCGCCGCGAACCGAGCGGCGCGACGCCCTGCATGAAGGTGTTGCGCAGACCGCGCTTGAATAGCTGCGTGGTCAGCGTGGCGGTGCTGACATGACGAAGGATGTCGAGCGTCGCGGCGGAAAGCGCGGGCGATGTGGCGGACATGGTGTCGGTTGACCTCGGGTTGAGATGAGCGGGCATCGGTAGGCGCGCGTGCGCGCCCACGATGATAGCGCCGCGACACCACCGGTTAGCAGACCAGCGCCGTTCATCGCCGCGATATCGGCAACCCCGACCGAGCCCTTCTTTACGTGACGCGAACCGCTGCAACGAGGCACGCGACGTGCTTGCAGTGTCGTCGGATGCGAGCGGCGCAAAACGAACGGCAGCGCCGCGTTGTGCAAACAATACGAAGGGCAGAATCGATACCGGGCGGGGAAGGCCGTACGAACGGGGTTCGTACGAACCGCGCCGGAACATCGGGTGCCGGCGATCGGCGAGCCGCGGAAAAACTGCGGACACTGAGCGGCTAAATCACGGTGTGCGTCGAGCGCCGTTTTTTCATCGACGTGCAATTTGGGCGCGTTACCGTGCGTATGCGTTGTACTCGGGAAGATGTTGCGCAATGTTTTACAAGCGCGGACCTGTCTGCAACTCGGCGTGCGAAATCGAGTCGGAATCATGGACAGCAACACCCTGGCCGCGCGAATCAACGGCAATCAGCAAAGTGAAATACAAAGTGAAATACAAAGTGAAACCTCCGCCCCCTCGGACGGCCTAACCGGTTTTTCAGAGCAACAACATACGATGAACGCAGCAATGAGGCTCGATCAGGCCACGATCGTGCTGGTGGAGGACGACCCGGACAGCCGGGAATCGTTGACCTTGTTACTCGAGGCGGAAGGCGCGAAGGTTTGCGCGGTCGCCGATGCGGAAGAGGGCGTCGTGGCGGCGATGCGGTTGCTTCCCGACGCGGTCGTCTGCGACCTCGACTTGCCGGCCATGGATGGCTTCTATCTGATCCAGCGGCTGCGCGACCACGAGATTTGCGGCGGTCATTCCCCTTCGGTGGCGGTGGCCCTCACCGGCCATACCGACGACGCATACCGCCTGCGCAGCATCGGCGAAGGCTTCCAGCATTTCATGACCAAACCCGCGTTACCCGAAGCGCTCGTGACGCTGCTGCACGACGCGATCGACGCCCGCGCGGCGGGTTGATCGACGCTTCGCAGCGGCTCTCGTGGGAGCGGGTTTTAGACAGAGCAGGCCGGCGCGCGGCGGGGAGATGTCGTTTCTCGAAGCAGCGCACGGCCATCGACGCTTTGCAGCGCGTCACACAGCGTTGCGCACCCAATGTGGCGCGCCGCTATTTCGCCGCGGCCACCGGCGCGGCCGCGCTGGCCGCTTTGGCCGCCTGACAGGCCGCACACAAACCCTTCAATTCGATTTCGTCGCTCGCGAGCCGATAGCCCGCGTCCTCGATCTGCGCGACGAGCGCCTGACGCAGCTTCGGTTGATCCAATTCGGTGACGCTGCCACATTGCTGGCATACGACGAGAATGCCGTGCTGGCATTGCGTCAGATCATGGCAGACAGTGAACGCATTGATCGATTCGATCCGATGCACGAGCCCCACCGACAGTAAAAAATCCAACGCGCGATAGACGGTCGGCGGCGCCGAGCCGGCGTGGATCTGGCGCATTTCGTCGAGCAGCGAATAGGCCTTGGTCGCGCGTCCCGAGTTCAGCAGCAGTTCGAGCACCTTGCGCCGGATCGGGGTGAGTTTTTCGCCGCGTTCGCGGCAATATTCCTCGGCGAGTGCGAGAGCCGCTTCCTGCGACGGGCCATGTGCGTTCGACGACTCGTGCACGTCGTGATGCGCTCGATGATCGTGTGCATCGGCGGCGGGGGCGGCAGGTGTGGGAGCGACCAGACGGCCGGTCGCGGCGGGCTTGGCGGTTTTCATGCGTCGATTATAGAGGCAGGGGGATGCAAGTGCCGCGCCGGTCGAAGCGTCGAGAGAATCGGGAGTGCCCAGATTTGGCTTACAACTGACAACAAACGAAAAATAGGGTCTTTACTGGCAAAAAATGCCTATTCTTTGTCAGTCAGTCTCTGAATGTGTTTGATGGGATCTCGATGAGACAACTGCTTCACCCATCGCGGGCAGTAGCCTTAGCCTTTCTCTTTGCGATTGCCGCAGGGACGCTCCTTTTGAGGTTGCCCTTGTCGCAGGCCAAAGGTGAGGCAGCGCCGTGGCTGAGCGCTTTTTTTACCGCTACCTCCGCGGTCTGCGTGACTGGACTCGTCGTTGTCGATACGGGCACCTACTGGTCAAGCTTTGGACAGTGGGTCATCCTCGGCCTGTTTCAGATTGGCGGTTTCGGCATGATGACCGCAGCCACCTTGCTGGGACTCATGGTCAACCGGTCCTTGCCGCTGCGAGCGAAGCTGATCACCCAGGTCGAGACGCACACGCTCCGTCTCGGGGACATCGGCAGCGTGGCGCGCCTCGTGCTCGTCGTGACGCTCGTCACTGAACTGACCACGGCACTCTGGCTGACGGTCAGGCTTCATCTCGGGTACAACTTCCAATGGGGCGAGGCCGCATGGAGTGGATGGTTCCATGCGGCCTCCGCGTTCAGCAACGCGGGCTTTTCAATTCACCCGGACAGTCTGATGCGCTATGCCGCCGACGCGTCGATGCTGGTACCGGTGATGGTCGCGATTGTCGTCGGCGGAATCGGGTTTCCGGTTCTGTACGATCTGCGGGAAAAACTTCGGGGTGCCCGTCGGCTTTCATTGCACACCAGGCTCACTTTAATGGTCACAGGGGTGCTGCTACTCGGTGGATTTCTTGCGTTGCTGCTGTTCGAATGGACCAATCCAAAAACCCTGGGTCCGATGCCGTTCGGAGAGAAGCTCCTTTCGGCAGCTTTCGCCTCGGTATCCGCGCGCACGGCGGGTTTCAACTCGCTCGACATCGGCGCAATGCGTCATGACAGCTGGGCCCTGCATTTCTTCCTGATGTTCGTTGGCGGGGGCAGCGCGGGAACGGCAGGGGGTGTCAAGATCGGCACCATCGCCATTCTGGCCTTGCTGGTGATCGCAGAGATCCGCGGGCTTGGCGATATCGAAGCGTTTGGGCGCCGTGTCAGCGCGTCGGCGCAGCGGCAAGCGATTACCGTCGTGGCGCTGGGCGCCGTGATGATCACGGTCGGCACACTGATCATTCTGCACATCACCGATTTCCCTACCGATCAGGTCATCTTCGAAGTTATTTCGGCGTTCAGTACGGTCGGTCTGTCCACGGGTATCACGGGTGATCTGCCTGCGCCGGCACAGTTCGTGATCATCGCGCTGATGTACGTCGGCCGGGTTGGAACCATTACCTTTGCAACGTCGTTAATACTGATTGAGCGGCGTGCGCAATATAGCTACCCCGAGGAGCATCCAATTGTTGGCTGACCTGTTCAAGATTTCGCTCACTTTTTCGAAAGGCGACAGTGTGGTCGTCATCGGTTTGGGGCGGTTCGGCTGTGCCGTGGCCCAGTCGCTGCTTCGGCTTGGCCATGACGTGATGGGAATCGACCGGGACGAGCAGCAGGTGCAGTTATGGGCGGACCGGTTGACGCATGCCGTCCAGGCCGATTCGACCAACGTGAATACCCTGCGTCAATTGGGCGTTGCCGATTTCCCTCATGCGATCGTGGGCATTGGAAGCGACCTTTCGGCGAGCCTGATGACCCTGATGGCCCTAACGGAACTTCAGATCAAGGACATCTGGCTGAAGGCGGTGACCACGGAACACGCCCAGATTGCCCAGCGCATCGGCGCGCATCACGTGGTTTATCCGGAAGCGGAAATGGGTGAACGGATCGCTCACCTGATCACAGGCCGAATCGTGGACTACATTGAATTCGGCGAAGGATTTGCCGTCGCCGCGATTCATGCCCCGGCGCCGACACACAACCGTCCGCTCGCAGATTGCGGCGTTCTGGAGGCGTTCGGTGTGATGGTCATGGCCGTCAGGCGCGCTGGCGAAGAGTTCCAGCACGCGGGGCCTGACACGGTTGTTATGCCGGGGGATTTGCTGATCGTGTCGGGCCCCGCGAGCAAGGTCGAAGAGTTTGCGGGTCGCGCGAATACCTGAACCGTTTCCGCCGACCCGCGCCGTGCTCAGGTCAACGGGAAATCCACATACTTCTTGAACCCGGAACGCGTCGTGAGACGCGAATACCAGCGCTCCAGACTCGGCAGCGACGGCCGCTGCAAACCGTCGAGGCCGAACCAGCGCTTCGCGTACGCGCCGATCACGATATCGGCGAGCGTGAACTTGTCGCCTTCGAGAAAGAAGCGGCCCTGCAGATGCGTGTCGAGCAGGCGCCACAGGACGGTGACCGCCTTCGCGTCGGCGGCGAGTTTGGCGGCGTCGCGCTCGGCCTCAGGCGTGCGCACGAGGGTCCAGAACACGGGACGTTCCACTGGCTGCAGCGTCGACAGCGACCAGTCCAGCCAGCGGTCGATGCTCGCGCGCAGTTTCGGCTCGCCCGGATACAGCAGGCTCGATTCGCCGTATTGCATCGCCAGATAGCGCAGGATCGAGTTGGATTCCCACAGCACGAAGTCGTCGTCGACCAGCGTCGGAATCTTGCCGGTCGGGTTCATCGCGAGATAGTCGGGTTCGTTGTTGCGGCCGAATTGCAGGCCCGCGTCGATGCGGTCGAACGGCAGCACGAGTTCGTCGCAGCACCACAAGACCTTCTGGACGTTGACCGAATTGGCGCGTCCCCAGATCGTAATCATCCGGTAAATCCTTTTCTCTTACGGTTGGCAAGCCGCGCGGCGTGCGCGGCGTTCAGCCACTAACGATACACGATGTGCGCGCCTTTGCGCGACGGGCCGCCCGGCCGACATTGCGTTGCGTACAATGACCGCACTCCGGATTGCCCGCTGAAAACACGCATCCCAACTCATTGAGGCATCGCATGGCCCGCATTGTTCCCGACGACTGGAAGAGCCTCGAAGCGACCGGCGCGGCGGCGCGCGAACGTGAAACGCTCGCGCTGCTCGAAAAGGCACTGCCCGGCGATTACACCGTCTACCACGGCGTGCATTGGACGCGCCTGAACCAGAACTTCTCCGTGTTCGGCGAGGCCGATTTCGTGATCGTGAGTCCCGCCGGTCGCCTGCTGATCATCGAGCAGAAGACCGGCTTTCTGCGCGAAACGCCGAAGGGGCTCGTCAAGGTGTATCTGCAGACCGAGCGAAACGTCGCGATCGCGCTCGCGCATACGATCGAGAGTCTGCACCGGCGTTTTACCGCGGCGTTCGGCGCGGGCGCCTATTTCATCGAGGAACTGCTGTACTGTCCCGATCACATCGTCAAGGATGCGGCGATCGCCGGCGTGAATCCCGCGCGCATCGTCGACGCTACGCGGCGCGAGCGTCTCGCGGCGATCGTCCGCGAAGCGCTGCCGGCCGATGAACCGCGGCTTCCCTGCGCGGCGAAAATCCACCACTTTCTCGCCGACGAACTCGCGTTGACGCCCGACACGAGCGCGCTCGTCGGGCAGGCGGGCATGCTCGTCACGCGCCTTTCGGGCGGACTTGCGACATGGGCCCGGCGGCTCGAATTCGCGCCGTTCCGTTTGCGCGTGATTGGCACGGCGGGCTCCGGCAAGACGCAACTCGCGGTGCAGGTGATGAAGGACGCGGTCGCGCGCGGCGAGCGGCCGTTGTACGTGTGCTTCAACCGGCCGCTCGCCGATCACATCGCGCGGGTCGCGCCGCCGGAGGCGAAAGTCGCGAACTATCACCAGCTTTGCGACTGGATCGCGCGCGACGCGGGCCGTGCGCCCGATTTCCGGTCGGCGCAGGTGTTCGATCAACTGGAGGCCGTATTCGCCGACACGCCGATCGAACCGCGCTGGCAATTCGACGTACTGATCGTCGACGAAGGGCAGGATTTCCAGCAGCCATGGGTTGCCGCGCTCGAGCGGCTGCTGCGGCCGGGCGCCGCGTGGTGGTGGCTCGAAGACCCACTGCAGAATCTGTACATGCGTGAGCCGGTCTCGTTGCCCGGCTGGACCACGCTGAAAGAAACCACCAATTACCGCAGTCCTCGCGACATCCTCGATTATCTGCGCGACGTGCTGGGCGCGTCGGTGCCGCTGGCCGCGGCACTTACGTCGGGCAGTCCGTTCGACGGCTCCGAGGTTTCGGTGTCGGTCTACGACGAAGCGCAGGGCACCGAAAGCAGTATCGACGCAACCAAGCGCGCCATCACGCAGGCGCTATCGCTCGGTTTTCGCAAGCAGGACATCGCGGTGCTGTCGTTTCGCGGTCGCGAGGGCTCGGCGATGAGCGCGCTCGATCATCTCGGTCCGCATCGGCTGCGCAGTTTCACCGGCAAATACGATCTGTTCGGCAACCCGGAGTATCGTGAAGGCGACGTGCTGTTCGAGTCGATCTACCGCTTCAAGGGGCAGGCGGCGCCGTGCGTGATCTTCACCGAGATCGACTTCGACGCGTTCGACGAACGCAGCGCGCGCAAGCTGTTCGTCGGCGCGACGCGCGCGACGATGAAGCTGATCGTCGTCGCGTCGCAGCGGGCCGCGCGGCATTTGCAGTTGCGCGAGGTGAAGGACAGGTAGCGGCGGCGTTCGGGCGCTGCGCCCACAAGGAACGTTGCGCTCAACTCCACGCCCTTGCGCTCACCAAAATCCCCGTGCGCGTCAGCGCATCCCACCAGATCACGCGCAGCAGCGGCGCTTGCTGCGCGATCAGCAGCGCCTGCACCGGATCGCTTTCGACGAAGTGCGTGACACCCGCGCGCAGCGCCGCGCTCGCCTTGTGCGCGGCCGCGCCGGCGGGGCTGTCGTCGTGCAGGCCGGACGTGCGCATCGCCAACTGCATGTGAGCGAAGCCGTGTCGCGCGAGCCACGCTTCGGTGCGCGCGCGATCCATCTCCGGGCGGCCCGTGATGATCGTGCGCACCTGCTGCAGGTCGATGCCGGGCAGCACCTCGAACGGCAGCAGCGCGTCGCGCTCGGCGAGCGCGGCGGCGAGGTCCTCGTCGTAGCGCGCGAGCGGTACGTCGGGCAGCAGGATGCCGTCGAGGTCGATCGCGTAGGCCGCGTACTCGTGGTCGTTGGCCATCGCGGGCGCGGCGCCGGCTTCGACGCGCGCCCAGTCGTCGCGGTAGCGCTCGGTGTACGCCTGGCGCTCCCATGGAAAGAGGGCGAAGTAGCCGCGCACATCGATCGCGTAGTCGGGCTGTGCGCGGCTCAGATCATCGACCGCGGCGGTCAGGGTTTTGACTTCGAGCCCGTGCGCCTGCAGAAACGCGATGCAATCGACGAGCGTAAAACCGCGTCCCGCGATGTCCTCGCACAACAGCACTTTCGATCCGGCGGGCGGGATCGGCAGCGTCGAATCCCATGCGACCGCGCGCGTCTGGCGGTCGTAGCGCAGGAACCCGACCGGCGCGCCGACCGCGTGCGACACCATCAGCGCGAGCGGCGCGCCGCCGCGCAGAATCCCCAGCGCCATCGAGAAATGCTCGGCGAGCAACACGGGTTGCAGCGATTCGATCCAGTGATCGAGCTGTTCGTACGTCAGAGGCAGGACCGGCTTGTTCATGACTATCGAGGCGCCGCGTGGCGCGATGGAAGGCAATGGTCCGCGGGGATGGGCGCGCGGCGCGCGCTGACGCACTGGCGCGACATCGCGGGTCCCCGTTTTTGAGTCAGCGCATTTTGGCGATATTATGCATGCGGGTCAAAGGTCGCGTGTCGGGGTGGCACGCGTTTGACGGCACGGTACGGCGCAACACTTCGCGTGGCATGAGATCGGCTGACCGTGGCGCGGCCCGCGGTCCGGCGAATCAACGAAATCGGATAAAAAAAGCAAATGGCCAATCTGATTGCAACGCTGTGCAACGCAGCCAGCGGAACCGGTGTGCCCTGGCGGATGCGCTGGCTGACGGGGCTGGCGGGACTGATCGTCGGGCTTTCCGTCTGTTGCGCGCATGCGCAGCCGGGCGCGCGGCAGTCGCCGGCGCTGGCGCTCGACGTGCAGGGCAAGATCGCCAATACCAACGACGCCGCGCATCGCACCTATCACTTCAACGAGGCTCAACTGCTCGCGCTGCCCGTGCATACGATCACGACCTCGACCACCTGGACGCCGCGCTCGACGTTCACCGGGCCCAGGCTCGCCGACATCCTGAAGGCCGTCGGCGCTCACGGCACCCAGATCGAACTCCACACGTTCGACGACTACACCTACACCGTGCCGGTGTCGGACTGCGAACGCTACGGCGTGATCGTCGCGTACAGCATGAACGGCCAGCGCCTGAAACTCAGCGACTTCGGGCCGCTGTTTCTGATCTATCCGCGCGACGCTTTTCCAGATGAACTGACTGGCGCGGTCGGCGACTCGAAATTCGTATGGCAGATCAAGGCCCTCATCGTCAAATAGCGCGCCGTCCGTGGCGGCGCGTGTTGAACGTGCTGATCTGGCTGATGGCGCTCGCGGCGCCCGCCGGCGCGATCGGCTATCTGCTCTATGCGAACCTGTTGAACCCGCGCGCGACCGAGCAGCTGACCGGTACCTACGACGGTTTCTACTGGGACGCCGCGCAACTGCAGATCGCGTACGCGCGCTTCGAGAACCAACTGCTGCTGTATCAGTCCGGTGCCGACGACGACTATCAGCAGTTGCAGCTGCGCTTCCAGCTGCTGCAATCGAAGCTGCGCGTGATGGCCGGCTCGACGCATCGGCTCTCCGCGCAGCTCGCTCTGTTGCAACGGCAGCTCGACGAAATCAAGACGCTCGAGACTGTGCTCGACGACATCGAGCCCGAGATCGAGGTACTGCAGCGCGACCGTGCGCGTGCCGCGCGGATCGACGCGCAGCTGCGCCAGCACTGGAGCGAGGTCAACGATCTCGCGCTGTCGCGCCGTTTCGCCGATGTCGCCGACCGCGAGGCGATGAACCGCGATTTCATCGACAAGCGCCGCATTCTGTTCGCGGGCGGTCTGGTGCTGCTATTGCTGTCGGCGGCGGCGACGCTGCTGCTCGTGCTCAACGGCCGGCGCCGCACGCGGCTGATGCGCCAGCAGCGCGCGGCACTGGAAGCCGAGCATCAGGCGAGCCGCGCGGCGCGCGAGGCGAGCCTCGCGAAGGATGCGTTTCTCGGCATGATCGGCCATGAGCTGCGCACGCCGCTGCATGCGATCGTCTCGTCGGTGGAACTGCTCGGCTTCAACTATCACTCCGAGGCCGACCGCAAGGTGATCCAGCGGCTCGAAACCGCGGCGCGCCATCTCGAGGCGCAGATGAAGGACCTGACCGACTACGCGCGCCTTGGCGCCGGCAAGCTCGAACTGCGGCACCAGCATTTCGAGCCGCGCGAGCTGCTGGCGTCGATCGTCGATGAACACACGATGTCCGCCAGGACGCGCGGGCTCGAGCTCCAAAGCGAGGCGAGCGGCGCGAGCGGGCTCGTCGAGTCGGACCCGCACCGCATCCGGCAGATCGTCAACAACCTCGTCACCAACGCGATCCGCTACACCGAGACCGGCACGGTGCGCGTCGAACTGCGGCAAGAGCCGGCGCTGCTGGTTTTCGTCGTCAGCGATACGGGGCCGGGCGTGCCGTCCGAACAGATCCCGCTGATCTTCGAGGAGTTCACGCAGCTCGACGCGTCGCGCACGCGCCGCTTCGAAGGCGCGGGGATGGGGCTCACGATCGTGCAAGGGCTCGTGAAGCTGTTCGGCGGCACGGTGGATGTCGCGAGCACGGTCGGCGAGGGCACCAGCTTCACGGTGACGATCCCGGTCGTGCCGGTCGCAACCGTCGAGCCGGCCGAGGTCGCGGAGCAAGCCGAGCCGGACGGCGCGCAGCCGTGCGTGCTGATCATCGACGATAACCGGCTGATCCGCGAGTCGCTCTGCGAAATGGTCGCGCACATGGGCTACGACTCGCTCGCACTCGGCAATGCCAACGACGCGCTCGCGTGGCTCGACACCCACCGCTGCGAAGTGGTGCTGCTCGATCTGCACATGCCGGAGCGCGATGGCTACACGTTTCTCGAAGACTTCGCGACGCGCGACGGACCGTCGGCGGGCGTGCCGGTGATCGTGGTCAGCGCGTACGCGCCGGAGGTCGTGCGGAATGGCGAAAGTGGCGCGACTGGCGTGCCGTCGGTGTTCGAGGCGCTGTTAAAGCCAGTCCATTACGAGGATCTGAAGCACGCCCTGCAGCGGGCGCTGGCGGCGCGGCATCAGGTGTGAGCGCGTGAAGGCGGCGCTGCCGCGAACGGGGCGCGCATCGGCGCCCGCGCTTCAGGGGCGGTTCAGCCGCTTCGACAGATCGGCCACGAGGATCGCCATGCGCGCGGGCTTCTCGTAGCACGCGACGTCGTAATCGCGGATCACCTCGCTGATCTCCGATTCGCTGGCCTTGCCGGTCAGCAGTTCGCCGGTGAGCACGAAGATCGGCGCGTCCGGGTTCTCCGACGCGCGCACCGCGCGAATCGCGGCCGCCGAGGTCTGCGAGCCGAACAGCCAGTCGATGATCACGCCGTCGAACACCTGCGTCTGCAACTGCTCGCTGAAGGCCGCGAGCCCATAGATCGCGACCGCCGTGAAGCCGCTGCGCTCCAGATAATCGCGCAGGTTATCGGCGCTTGCACGATCGTCGTCGACCACCGCGATGGCCGGCTTGTCGGTCTCGGCGCGGCGCGGATAGATCTCGATCTTGTGGACTTCGTACGCGCTCTGATACAGCGCGCCATCATGACGCGAGACGCGCCATTGACCGAGCCGCGAATAGGCGACGAATTCCGGGCGGCTACCCGGTTCGAGCGCCGCGCCGACCCACGCGGTGCAGGCGATTTCGGTCGCGCCGATGCAGAACACCGCCTCCTGGGCGATCGCGCCGACGACGCCCGGATCGAGCGACTGCGCGCCGAACAGCTGCGCCGCGGGTTCGTCGAATACCTCGGCGACTTTCTTGATCTGCGACAGCGTCCACGGACTATTGCCGCGCAGTTTGCGGTGCCCCTGAGAAAAACTCAGATCGAGGATGCGGCATAGCTCCGTGGTTTGCTGTCGCTTGCCGATTCCATGCCTGCTCATCAACTCGCGCACGCGCTCGGCAACCGCGATGGAGTCGGGTGAGTGTGTTTCGTTGGCCATGCTGCGTGAAAATCCGCCGGGTTAAAAGGTACATCTGGAGCGCGGTCGGCAGGCGCAAGCCGACCCTGCGCATGCTATGCGCATGAATCGGTCACGCGGGGACAGCAAATGTACCGTAAAAAAATTCACCATTTATGATTTTGTCAGACCGGCCGCCGAGTCCGCTGATGCAAGCGACGCCATGGCCGTGCCGGTGACTTTTGATGCATTGAGCATCAAAAGGCATTCTACCGGTGAAACGATGACGAAACCGTAGGGAATCCACGAATGAGTAGTGGGCAAGGCGACGGATCCGGCCGCTTGCCGCAAAGCCCGGCAGGTCCGCCCTTGCGGAAAAGCCAGGCGAGAGGCGCAATGAAAAGGGTGTCCGGAGGGATCGGGTTTGCGCCGGCACGCGCGGTCCGCGTTCAGCTTGCCGGCATCGTGTCGAGCCGGGCCGCCGAATTTTGAAGTCCTTTGAAAATCCGCTCGGCGACCTTGCCTGGAAAGCGCTCGGGCAACCCCGCCGACACCCGCTCGATCACGCCAGGTGTCTGCTCGATCAGACGCTGGAGCAGCGGCTCGGCGTCGGCGCCGTACGAGCACTTCAACGCCATCGCGTTGAAGTGTCGCCGCTGCACGTCGCGAAACGCATCGTGCTTGCTGCGCGACCATAGACCCATCGCAAGCCGCGCCTTGTACCACGACCACTGGTTCGGGCCGTTGCCCTCGACCGGCCAGATCGACATCACGTCGTAAAGCGGCGTCAGACGGTACTGGCCACCGGCGAGCAGGCGGATGCTGAAGTTCTTCGCGTGGCCGTCCGGCGCGGCCAGCATCCAGAACAGGATCTGGCTCGCGAGCAGGGTCTCGATGTCCTGCCGCGCCTCGACCGATTGCTGCAGAATCCGCGCGAGGTCGAGCACGCCGGGGCCGCCCTCGTTTTCGTACTTGCGATGCGACGGCACGCCGTACACCTGGCAGAAATCTTCCTGCGGCAGACGCAGCAGCCAGCGGCCGCTCGAATGCATCTGCCGGTCGAAGCGTTCGACGGCGAGCACGCGCTGCTTGCCGAACCTGAGCACCTCGGCGTTCGCGACCGGCAGGCCGAACGCGCGCAGAATCCGCAGACACAGCCACTCGTTTTCGACCGACGTGCTGAGATCGGCGAGCCGGTTGCCGACCAGCCCGAGCGGCAGCTTGAAGATATGCGTGGTCGGCGTCGCGCCGTGCGGCCGTTGCCATTGGCCGTCGTGCCACAGCAGCGCGGTTTTCTCCTGCGCGCCGGCGAGCGAGATGCGGAAGTCGTCAAATTCGTCGGGCGCGCCGAGCGTCGGTTTGCCGACCGTCTGCGCGAGCAGCGCCTCGATGTCGCCGTCCGAAAGCGGCGTGCCTTCGATGCGCTGGACCCCGGCCGGCGCGTCGTCTTCGGCGAGCAGCTGGACCGCGCCGACGCAGTCGCGGCCGATGGCCTGCAGCAGGTCGAACGCGTCGAGCGTTTCGGTCCGGTAGCGCTGCGCGATGCGTTTGCGGATGACGTCGCTGTCGGGCAGCAGGTTGTCGAAGTAGTTGAGCACCCGCGGCCCTTTGTGCGTCATGTTGCCGGGCGTGAACGGCAGCGACAGCGACAGCGGACGACCCGCGGGCGACGCGATCCAGGCGGCGTCGTAGGCGAACTCCATCGGGCCGCGCGCGGGCAGCCGCCAGAGCCCGACGCGCTCGCCGTTGGCCCACACCGACAATGCCTTCGAAGCGGTTTGCCGGGCCATCTCACCACTCGACGTTCGGTGCCGGCTCGGAGCTCGACTGATTTTTGTCGCGCAACTGCAGTTGCAGGCCGTAGGCGCCGCACAGCGCGAGCAGCTGGGTGAGCGTGAGCCCGCTCGCATCGGTTTCGAGCGCGGAAATGCGGCTTTGGCTCACCCCGACGCGCGCGGCGGCCTCGGTCTGCGTGAGGCCGGCCTGGCGGCGGCTGGCCGCCAGCAACTGCGCGAGCTGGTCCGACGTGGCGATCAGATGGAGCATGGCGGATTATCTGCGAGACGAATAAATGCAATTTATGCGTGAGACGAATATTTGTCAAATATTTGTGTGACGCATAATCGACGAATATTCGTGTGACGGATAATCGGGTATTCCGGCAGGCGCCGGCTGCGACCGGCCGCGGTGCCGACGTCACTCGAGGAGATCGCGGCGCGGCTCGACGACGATACGCTCGCGATCGTGTCGGTGAGTCCGGAGATCCGCTATCCGGAGCGGACGAACCAGCGGCGGGGCGGTCATCTGATCCTGCTGCACGGGCGGGATCGCGACGGCGTGTGGTTTCACAACCCGTCGGGCGTCGCGCCGCATCAGTCCGACGTGTACCTGCCGTTCGCGACGATGTCGCGTTTCCATGCAGGGCGGGGGATGACGCTCAGCCGCGGCACGAGCTAGCCGGCGCGCTGGGCATGAAGCGGAGTTCGCGATTCGGCGGGCAGTAGACGTCCACACGACTGGTCAATTTTTTCGCGCTCGGTTACGGTGACGTCATGCCCACTCCATCCCCCATTGGATCGTTCCGCCCATGACCCGCCCGACCACGCAGATCTTCGACGCCGCCGCCACCGCGCGGCTGATGCCTTACGCAGCGCTTGTCGACGCGTTGAGGCGCGCTAGCATCGACTACGCGCAACGACGCATCGTGAGCCCCGAGCGGCTCGTCGTGCCGCTGAACACCGGCGGCGTCATGCTGTCGATGCCCGCCACCGCGCCCGATCTCGCGATCCACAAGCTCGTCAATGTGTGCGCGAGCAACGGCGCGCGCCATCTGCCGACGATCCACGGTCAGGTCATGGCCTTCGATGCCGACACCGGCGAGACGCTGTTCATCCTCGATGGTCCGACAGTGACGGGGCGCCGGACCGCGGCGATGTCGATGCTCGGCATCGCGACGTTTGCTGCGGGCGCGCCGCGTGAATTCCTGCTGATCGGCACCGGCACGCAGGCGCTCAATCATCTGGAGGCGATCGGCGAACTGTTTGCCGACGCGCGCGTGTGGGTCAAGGGCAGCGCGCCCGCGCGCGCCGAAGCGTTCTGCGCGGCGCAGCGCGGCAAGGTGCGTGAGCTGCGGCCGCTCGCGGATGCGGACGCGACGATTCCCGCTTCGGTCGACGTCGTGATCGCGTTGACCACGAGCAAACAGCCGGTCTACGACGAGACGGCGCGCGCCGAGCGGCTCGTGATCGGCGTCGGCGCTTTCACGCCGCAGATGGTCGAGATCGGCGCGACTACGATCGCGGGCAGCGCGCTGTTCGTCGACGATCAGGCTGGCGCAATGCACGAGGCCGGCGATTTCATCCAGGCCGGTGTCGATTGGGCGCGGGTG